>CALFEM010000429.1 GCA_937950105.1 uncultured Alphaproteobacteria bacterium
CGACGAGGCGATCGAGCGCGGCCTGCGCGGCACCGCTGTCGATGGCGCGCGCGGCCCGTTCGACGCCGTCGGCGAGGTTCGCCGCCTTGCCGGCGACGATCAGCGCGGCGGCGGCGTTGAAGAGCACGATGTCGCGGAACGGCCCCGGCTCGCCCTGCAGGACGACCTGGATGGCGGCAGCGTTGGCGCGCGCGTCACCGCCCCTCAGGTCAGCAAGGCTGGCCCGCTTCAGGCCCGCATCTTCCGGCGTCACCTCGAACAGCGCGATGTCGCCGACCTTGAGTTCCGCAACGAACGAGGTGCCGGTCGTCGTCAGCTCGTCCATGCCGTCGGAGCCGTGCACCACCCAGACGTGCTCGGCGCCGAGGTTCTTCAACACGTGCGCGATCGGCTCGACCCACGTCTTGTCGAACACGCCGAGAATCTGGCGCGTCACGCCCGCCGGATTGCAGATCGGCCCGAGCAGATTGAAGATGGTGCGGATGCCGAGTTCGGCGCGCACCGGTGCCCACTGCTTCATCGCCGGATGGTGCATCGGTGCCCACATGAAGCCGACGCCGGCGCCGGCGATGGCGCGCGCTACCGTCTGCGGGCCGACGTCGAGCTTGACGCCGAGCGCGCCGAGCACGTCCGACGCGCCGGAGATCGACGATACCGAGCGGTTGCCGTGCTTGGCGATCTTCGCACCGGCGCCCGCCGCGACGATCGCCGCGCAGGTCGACACGTTATAGGTGCCGTGCGAATCCCCGCCCGTACCGACGATGTCGACAGCGCCCGCAGGCGCTTCCACCGGCAGCATGCGTCGGCGCAACAGCCGCGCCGCGCCGGTGATCTCTGCAACCGTCTCGCCGCGCACGCGCAGCGCCATCAGGAAGGCGCCCATCTGCACCGGCGTCGCCGCACCCGACGACATGATGTCGAGCGCACTCTCGATCTCGTCCTCGTCCAGCGAGGCGCCGGTCGACACCTTCTGGATCAGCCGCTTCAGTTCCGGCGCGCTCATGTCTCGCCCTCTGGCATGCTCGTTTGGGATCGCGTTCTTCTGCGGGCGGAGAGGGCTTGCGGTCAAGCGGCGCGCTCGGGCGGCGCGTTGCGGCGGCGCGGCGGAATGCCGGCCAGTTCGAGGAAGTTCGCCAGCAGCGCGTGGCCGTGCTCCGAGGCGATGCTCTCGGGGTGGAACTGCACGCCGTGCACCGGGTGTGTCTTGTGCTGCAGGCCCATGATGAGACCGTCGCTCGTCTCGGCCGTGACCTCGAGGCAATCGGGCAGCGTCGCGCGCTCGACGATCAGCGAGTGATAGCGCGTCACCTGGAACGCGCGCGGCAGGCCCTTGAAGATCCCCTTGTCGCCGTGGCGCACGGTCGAGAGCTTGCCGTGCATGGGTTCCGGCGCGCGGATCACCTTGCCGCCATAGGCCTGGCCGATCGACTGGTGGCCGAGACAGACGCCGAGGATCGGGATGGTGGCGCCGGCCTTGGCGATGAGGTCGAGGCAGACGCCGGCTTCGTTCGGCGTGCACGGCCCCGGCGACAGCACGATGGCTTTGGGCTTTGCCGCGATGATCTCCTCGGCCGTCATCTTGTCGTTGCGCACGACATCGGACGCCGCGCCCAACTCGCCGAGATAATGCACGAGATTGTAGGTGAAGCTGTCGTAGTTATCGATCAGGATGAGCATGCGGGCAGGCCTCGGCTTTCTGGTGCGGATGCGCGGATCGCTGGCCGCGAGTGCATGATGCCATTACCGGCAATCGGATAGCGAAGGGGCAGCCGCTGTCAACCGCGGGCATGCGGAAGGTGACCGCGGGCCGGTATGCCGATTGAGGTATGAGAATGGTGGGCGGTATAGGGATTGAACCTATGACCCCACCCGTGTGAAGGGTGTGCTCTACCGCTGAGCTAACCGCCCGAGGCCGCGCCAAGGAAAATCGCGCGACGGAGAGCCCTTATCGTGGCGGTCGCGGCTCCTGTCAAGCGCCACCGCCGGGCCGCCTGAGCGGATCGAAGCGGCTCCCGTCGGACCGCCTCCGTGCCGCGCGCCGGGAACGTGCCGGGGGTTCCAGCGTTCTCCGTCGATCAGTTCGAATTGCGACGGAGTACCCCATGTCCCCCCGAGTTGCGACGGTCGACACGAACGCCCGGATCGGTAAATTCGTACGCCGGTTCGCGTTCTCGATCCCGCTCGCGCTTTTCATTCTGGCGGCTCCCCACCACGCCCGGGCACAAGGCGCGGTGAGCCCGCCGGCCGATGGACAGACCGCGTTCAACAATTCGTGCCGGACGTGCCATTCGATGGATGCGGGCGACAATCGGCTGGGGCCAAGTCTGCACGGGATCGTCGGCAAGAAGGCCGGCACGACCGAGGGCTACCAGTTCTCGAGTGCGCTCAAGGGGGCCGGATTCGAATGGACCAAGGACAAGCTCGCCGCCTTCATCGAGAGCCCCGAGGCGGTGGTGCCCGGTAACAACATGAAGCCGTATGCAGGGCTGACCGACAAGGCCACGCGTGACGCCATCGTCGCGTTTCTCGGCGACGGCAATTGATCGGCCGGCAAAGTGCGCAGGGCCGGCCTGTCGACCGGAGACGACAGGACCGGAGATAGAGCCGCCGGACCTGAGCCCGAACGCAAAACGGCCACCCGCGAGGGTGGCCGTTTCGTTTCGCTGCGGCGGGAGAGAGCCGCGCGTCTCGTTACTTCAGCGGGGCGGGCGCGTCCCACTTGTACTTGAAGCCTGCAGTGATATCGAACTGCCACATCTCGAGCTCGATGTTGTGGGCCGGGTTGCCGAAGCCAGGCAGCTCGGTGCCGCTGACGGAACCCTTCGGCGCGAACATGCCCGCCATCTCGAGCGAGTAGCCGTTGCCGAGCGAATACTCGAAGCCGCCGGTGATGTGGTGCTGCGTCACGGCCGGAGCGAGGATGTTGAACATCACGTCGCGGCTGTTCACCGGGTTCTCGTTCCAGGCATAGCCGGCGCGCAGGGTCAGCTTCTCGTTGGCGCGATACTCCATGCCGACCTTGATGACGTTGATGTCATCCCAGCCGAAGCCGGGGCCGTTGCTGCCACCGAGGCAGTTGACGGCAGCCGGACCAGGTCCGCACAGCAGGATGTTCGTCGACGGATTGCCGACCGAATCGCCCCAGCTGAACCAGATGTAGCGCCAGTCGAGCATGAAGGTGAGCTGCGGGCTGACGTCGACGGCGATGCCGGCCTGGATCGAGGGCGGAATATTGAACTCGCCCTGGTTGGCGAACAGGCCGCGATAGTCTTCGTGCTTCTGCATCCAGATCGGCGTCGTGCCGGAAACGCCGATGCGCACGTTCGACATCGGCGAGATCTCGATGCCGGCGCGGACGCCGCCGCCGATCGACCAGTCATTGCGGCTGCCCGCCAGATTGGCCGGATCGAGCGAAGCAGCGCCGAAGGCTTCGATACCGCGCGCCTGGAAGCCCTGCAGGGCGAACATCGGCGCAACGCCGACGGAGATGCCAGGCGCGATCTGCTTCGCCATGGCGACGCTCATGATCATCTGCATGAGGTTGACGCCGGATGCGCCCGCGCAGAATACG
>CALFEM010000430.1 GCA_937950105.1 uncultured Alphaproteobacteria bacterium
GGCCTTGCGTTTGGCCTCTGCTTCGCTGGCGGCTCTGGCCTGACGCTCGGCTTCGGCACGCTCGGTCGCGGCCTGCACCTCAGCCTTGCGTGTCTCTTCGGCTTCGGCCATGCGGCGTTCGAAGGCGGCCCTGGTTTCGGCCACGGCGCGCTCGGCGGCCTGTGCGTCGGCCTTGCGCTGGGCTTCCGCCTCGGCGAGACCGCGTTCGAGAGAAGCTTTGGCCTCACTTACGGCGCGTTGCTTGTCAGCTTCCGCGGCAGCGAGTTTGCGCGCCGTATCGATTTCGATCTGACGCTGCGCCTCGGCCTGCGCCGTCACCTTCTGGCGCAGGCTTTCGGCTTCCAGCATCAGCTGGCGCGAAATGGAGTCGCTGCGCCGGTTGTCGTCCTTGTCCTGGCCGACGAGGTAGCCCGCCGCCAGCGCCAGCACGGCAGAGACCGCGAACCCCGTTCCGTAGAGCAGCGGCAAGCGCGTGCGCCACGATGGCGGCGCATCGGCGCGGCGCGTCACCTGACGGGCCAGAACGGCGCCGGCGTCGGCGAGATCCTTGTCGTCCTGTTCGGTCTCGGAGCGCACGGCCAGAGCGTTCGCCGGCGGATGTCGCAGGGCCGGAAGCGGCGGCGGCGTCGGCGGCATCGACTTCTGGGCTTCAGCCGTCGACGACAGTGAGGCGAGCGCGGGCTCGGCAATCTTCGGCGCCTTGGAGGGCGGAAGCGGCGGTGGCTTCGGTGGGTCGTCGGGCAGTGCAGCGTCGACCGCGGGCAACGGTGGGGCGGTCGCGGATTCCGCCTTCGCGCTGTCACCAGAGTCTGCCGGCTCCGCTTTCGCTACCAGGCCAGATCCAGCAGACTTGATGTCGGGAACGCCATCAGGAGGCGCTGCGGCTTCGATCACCGGCACGGGGGGCGGCAGGTCGTTCGGCGCTGCCGCCACGTCCCGCTTCTCGGCGCCGTCAGTCTTGCCCGGCCCGTTCACTGCGGGCAGCGAACCCGAGCCTGCCACCAGCACGTCGTCAGGAGTTGCGACCGCCGAGCCTTGTTGCTGAGGCCTGATCTTGCCGGCCTTGCGTTCGGCACGCTCGGCCTCGATCTGTGCCGCAGTGATGCGTGCGAGTTCTGCCCGTTGCGCTTCGGCCCGCGCCGCGATCTGCGCGATGCGCTGGTCGCGGCTGAGAGGGATCGAGGCGGCGCGCGCCGACAGCTTCGACACGGGCAGCAGAGGCCACAGCAACTCGCGGCGCAAGTCGAGCGACGGAATGACGATGGCGACGGCGGTTGCCGGCAGCAGCGACGGCGCATCGACGACCTCGGGGCCGACGAGCAATTCGACGCCACGCTCGGTGGTGCGGACCTCGCCGGGCTTCAGATCACCGCTCGGCCATCCGCTGCGCTTGTCGCCGAGATCGTCGACCGGCTCGATGCGATACGTGATGTCCTTCACGACGCGCTCGACGCCGACGAGACGGATGATGGCCCGGCGGTCCTCGGCGGTGTCGTCGCGCACGACTTCGATCGAAATGCGCTTCATACCGCGTCTCCGCCACTGTGTCGGGCGGCGGGTCTGTTATGCTGCGGAGATTGAGAAGCCGAGGCGTGTGAGCGTCGGGTTGGACCGCGAACGAAGCCCACGGTCTGCGCGCGGGGGTGGCGGCCCGCAAGGCCCGCCGGAACGCCGATTGCCGTCATGCACCACTCAACTCATACGCAACTACGAAGCGCCCGCATCCCGACGGATTGGGGCAAGCTATCCCGATGGATTGCGTGAGGGCCCGGTTCGCCGCGTTCCGCCACGGTCGTGCTTGCGGACGGGCCGAGTGCATCGCTCTCCCAAGACGAAACTGATGTACCAAGTTCAGACCGTCACGTCCACGGCAAGGCGAAAAAATCCTTATCAATACAACTAGTAATACTCGGAGCGCGGTAACTATCATCGTGCACGGATCACTCCGCGATACTGGCCAGTCATGTCGCGAAGACGCTGCTTCGAAGAAATCGCTTCCGCGATCGCTCGTCAGAGCGACCTGAAAATCGCTGGTTCAAGCGCCGTACGCCAGGCGGTTGCTCGCCCCCGCTTCGGCGCCTCAGAAGATTGCGTGGGCTCTGCTGGCCGAATGGCTCGATCCTACCAGCCGATTGCGCGCGGCAGCCAGGTGGCGATGGCGGGAAACAAGAACAGCAACAGCACTGCGATGAGTTGAAGACCGATGAACGGGACGACGCCCCTGTAAATCGCCATGGTCGGCACGGAGGGCGGTGACACGCTGCGCAGGTAGAATAGCGCCCATCCGAACGGCGGCGTCAGGAACGATGTCTGCAGCACCAGCGCGATGAGAGCCGCGATCCACACCAGATCGACGTTCGCGTTCATCAGGATCGGCAGGAACAGCGGAACCACGATGTAGCTGATCTCGATCCACTCGATGAAAAAGCCGAGCACGAAAATGAGCGCCAGCATGAAAACGATATCGGCGTTCACACCACCCGGCACCCACTCGAACAGGCGATGCACCAGCGCTTCGCCGCCGAGACCGCGGAAGGCGAGTGCGAACACCTGGGCGCATATCAGAATGAACATCATGCCGGCGGTGATGCGTGTCGTCGCCAATGTCGTCTCGCGCAGTACCGACCACGAGAAGCGGCCAGCGACAGCCACGACCAGCAGCGAGCCGAGCGCGCCCATGGAGGCTGCTTCCGTCGGTGCGGCGATGCCGCCGATGATGGACCCGAGCACGGCGAGCACCAGGGCAACAGGCGGCAGGCCGACACGCGCCGCCTTGCGCCAGAGATCGCCACGCGCCATCGCATCGCGCTCGTCGAGTGCCACCGGCGGCACCAGTTCGGGGCGCACCATACCGAGCACGAGCAGATAGATGACGAAGATCGCCGCCAGCAGCATCCCGGGGAAAAGTGCCGCCGCAAACAGCGTGCCGACCGACTGGCCGAGAATGTCGGACAGCAGGATCAGGATCGTCGAAGGCGGTATGATCTGGCCGAGCGTGCCCGAAGCGCAGATGGTGCCGCAGGCTGTCGGCAGGTGATAGTTGCGCCGGATCAGCGCCGGCAGCGTGATCAGGCCGAGCGTGACGATGGTGGCGCCGACGATGCCGGTGGTGGCGCCCATCAACACGCCGACGAGAATGATGCCGATGCCCATGCCGCCACGCAGGCTGCCCGCGAGATGGCCGATCACGTCCATCAGGTCGTCGGCGATCTTCGATTTCTCCAGCATCACGCCCATGAACACGAACAGTGGTATCGCGATCAGCGTGTAGTTCGCGGTGACGCCGAAGATGCGCGCCGGCAGCAGATTGAACAGCACTGGCCCGAAGCCGAGATAGCCGAACACGAGGCCCGACACCGCGAGCGTGAGGGCGACGGGCATGCCGATGGCGAGCATGCCGAAGAACGAGACAATCGCGAGGATCGCCAGGATTTCATTGGCGGCCATACGTCAGTGCCCCTCGTCGAGATGCGGCGCGCCCGCGATCGGAGCCGCCGGATCGAACAGGGCGACGATGGCACGCAAGGTCGCGGCGATGCTCTGCACCAGCAGCAGTGAAAATCCCACCGGCAGCAGCGCCTTCAGGATCCAGCGATGCGTCAGGCCGCCGGGATCGGGCGATTGCTCTCCGATCGAATAGGACTGCTCGACATAGGGCAGCGAGAGATAGATGAGGATGGCGACGACGAGGGAGACGAGGATCATCGAAACGAGATCGATGATGCGCTGAAGCCGCGAGGGGAAGCGGCCATAGAGGATGTCGACCTTGACGTGGCCGTCGTGCAGCAAGGCATACGACAAGCCGAGCAGGCAGATCGGGGCCATCAGGTGCCACTCGAGTTCCTGCATGGCGACGGAGCCTGTGCGGAAGAAGTAGCGCAGCAGCACATTGAAGGCCATGACGCAAACGAGAGCGAAGGCGCACCATCCGGTGATGCGCCCTATGCGATCGATGAACCAGTCGAGACCGTCGGCAACGCGGCTCAGCGATGACATGATTGAACGCTCTCCCCCAAGCATCACAAGCCAGTGCGGGATAAGGTTCCGCACTGGCTTCACTCGTTCGTGACAGTCGACGTCAACCCTTGGTCTGGCCGCGGATTTGCGACTGGTACACCGCCTCGCTGATGCCGGCCCACTTGTCGTGCTTCGCCTTGAAGGCCATGAAGCTGTCGTGCACCTTCTTGACGAGCGGATCCTTCGCCGTCGCCTCGGCCAGCACGGCTTCCGTTGCTTCCTTCAGCTTGGCGATGATCTCTGGCGGCAGAGGTGCCGCTTTGACGCCGAAGTTGGTGACCAGATCGTCGAGAGCCTCAGCGTTGGTTGCCTCGCACCACGTGTGGCTGACGACGTTGCAGGCGGCGGCAGCGGTGCGCACGACGTCCTTGAGGTCATCGGGCAGCGAGGCCCACGCCGCCTTGTTGACGATCAACTCCGTCACCGTCGAGGTCTCGTGCCAACCGGTCGTGTAGTAGTATTTGGCCGCCTTGTGCAGGCCGAGGCGGCGATCCTGATAGGGGCCGACGAACTCGGCCGCGTCGATGACGCCGCGCTCCAGCGCCGGGAAGATCTCGCCGCCGGGCAGCAGCTTCACGTCGACGCCGAGCGTCGCATAGACTTTGCCCGCGAGCCCTGGGATGCGCATCTTGAGGCCCTTGAAGTCCTCGACCTTCTCGATGGGCTTCTTGAACCAGCCGGTCATCTGGATGCCGGTATTGCCCATCGGCATCGGCACCAGATTGAACGGGTCGTAGACTTCTTCCCAGAGCTTCAGTCCGCCGCCGTGGTAGAGCCACGCGTTCATGCCCTGGAAGTTCATGCCGAACGGAACAGCCGTGAAATACTGCGCGGCGAACGTCTTGCCGGACCAGAAATAGCTGTTGGCGCAGTTCATCTCGACGGTGCCCTTCGACACCGCGTCGAAGCCTTCGAGCGCCGGGATCAGTTCGCCGGCCGCGAAGTGCTGGATGACGAGCCGCCCGCCCGACAGCTTCTTGACCAGATCGATGAAGTATTTCGGGCTGCCGGGTCCCTCGACGTAGAACGGCGCGCCGGGACCATAGGCGTTGGTCATCTTCCAGTTGAACGTCGTCTGTGCCTTGACGATCGATGGCGCGCTCACGACGGCGGATGTGGCAAGGCCGGCTTTGAGTCCCGACTTCATGAAGCGACGGCGGTTCATGCTCATGCGTGTCTCCCTCCCCGGCGACGCCGGCGGTCTCTGGTTGTGAAGCGCGAATACAGAGGCATTTTGCAT
>CALFEM010000431.1 GCA_937950105.1 uncultured Alphaproteobacteria bacterium
CGCCCCGCCTGACGCCGTTCGTGCGGCTTGCCGAGCAGCTCGGCTCGTTTGCCGGTCAGCTCACCGACGTGCCGATCAAGGGCATCCGCATCGAGTATTGCGGCGATGTGGCCGCCCTCAACGTGAAGGCGCTGACGGCGGCGGCTGTCGCCTCGGTGCTGCGTCCCTCGCTCGCCGAGATCAACATGGTGTCGGCGACGAGCGTCGCGCGGGAGCGCGGCATCGCCGTCGAGGAAGTGCTCTGCGCCAGCCACTCCGTCTACGAGAGCTTCGTCAAGCTGACGGTGAAGACCGACAGCTATGAGCGCGCTGTGGCCGGCACGGTGTTCTCGAGCGGGCGGCCGCGCATCATCCAGGTGCGCGACATCGAGATGGACTTCGAGGTGACGCCGCACATGCTGTTCGTGCGCAATCAGGACCGCCCCGGTTTCATCGGCCAGTTCGGCTCCATCATGGGCGAGGCGGGCGTCAACATCGCCACGTTCAATCTCGGCCGCATCAGTCCGGGCGGCGATGCCATCGCGCTGGTCGCCGTGGACGAGCGGGTGGCGGACGCGGTACTCGCCAAGGTCGAGGCGCTGCCGCAGGTGGTGCGCGTGCGCCGCCTGAGCTTCTGAGCTTCGAAGCTTCTGAGCTGGGTCAGCGCGACACGAGCCAGGTAGGGTTAACGGCGTCGCGCGGGTGGCAATGCCCCCGCCGCGCCGCAATTTGGCCGCCGTTCAGAGATGCAACGGAGGGCCATCCCGACAGGAGCCTCCCATGCGTTCGCTCGCCGCCGCCCTCGCCGTGCTGCTCGCCTCGTCCACCGCGCCCCTCGCTGATACCGTCACCACACAATCGCGCATCGACGCCGTCACCGTCTTTCCGTCCGGCGCCGAGGTAACTCGCATCGTGCGCGTGAAACTTGCGGCGGGCGAGCACAAGCTGGTGTTCGAGAACCTGCCGGCGGAGGCGGTACCGGGTTCGATCCGCGTCGATGGCAAGGCGACGGCGCCGCTGGAAATCGGCGCCGTCGATACGCGTCGTCTGTTCCTGTCCGAGAAGGAAGCGGCGAAGACCGAAGCCGAGAGGAAGCGGCTCGAAGCCGAGATCGAAAAGGCCGAGGACGAGCGCAAGATCGCGGAAGCCCGCATCGCTGCCGCCGACACGCAGAAGGCGCTGGTCGCCAATCTCGCCAACCTGCCGACGCGGCCGCCGCTACCGGTGGGCGCCGGTGCTGCCGCCGGTGAGGATTGGGCCGCGATCATCGCCCTGATGGAGACGAGCCTGCGCAACATCGCCAAGGCGCGCGGCGAGGCGGAAGCGGAGATGCGCGGCATCGACCGCAAGCTCGAGGAACTGCGCAACCAGCTCGCCACGCTGGCGCCGGAGCAGGAGGAGCGCACGGAGGTCTCGGTGGCGGTCAAGGCCGGGCAGGCGCTCGATGCCGACATGACGGTGCGCTATCAGGTCGTCAGTGCGTCGTGGTCGCCGAGCTACGATGCGCGTCTCGCCACCGGTTCCAAGACCAAAGCGCCGCTGCTCGAGCTGGTGCGCCGCGCCACCATCACGCAGCGCACCGGTGAAGCCTGGGACAGCGTCGCCATGCAGCTCGCGACCACGCGCCCGACCGCCGGCACCAGTGCGCCGGAACTTTCGACCATGACCGTCGACTACACGCCGGAGCCGCGCCCGGTTGCCGCTTCGCCCGCGCCGATGGTCCGGCAGATGAAGCCGATGGCCGCACCGATGGCCGAATCCGCCGACATGGCCGTCGGGGGCGGTGCGATGAAGGCGCGCAGGGCCGGCGCTGTTGCCGAGGCGGTCGACGCAACGCATACCGGTGCCGAGGTCGATGTGGCGGGCTTCCAGGCGACCTATACGGTGCCGGGCCGCGCCAGCGTCGTGGCGACGGGTGAGCCGAAGGCCCTCGATCTTTCGACCGACCGCATCGAACCGGCGCTGGTTGCCCGCACCGTGCCGAAGCGCGACGCCAAGGCCTTCCTGTACGCCAAGGTCGAGGTTCCGCGTGGCTCGCCGATGCTGCCGGGCACCGTTGCGCTGTTCCGCGACGGCACCTTCGTCGGCAACGGCAGGGTGCCGCTGCTCGCGGGCGGCGAGAAGCACGAACTCGGCTTCGGCGCCGACGATCTGGTGCGCGTGCGCCATGCCGTCGCCGAGGAGAAGCGCGGCGAAACCGGGCTCATCTCGTCGTCGAAGACGGACGACCGCAACTACAAGATCTCGGTCAAGAACATGCACGAGCGCGCCGTCGACGTGACGGTGCTCGATCAGATCCCGGTGTCGAAGAACGACGAGATCAAGGTCGAGCTGACCGGCCGGCAGACGCCGTCGCGCCGCGACATCGAGGACAGGCGCGGCACGCTCGCCTGGGACATGCGCGTCGAGCCGGACGAGGAGAAGGTGGTCGAGTTCGGCTACCGCGTCATCTGGCCGGCCGCCAAGTCGGTGACCTACTCCGGGCGGTGAGCCGCCGTCGCCGCTCGTGTTGCCTCGGACCCCGGATCGGGGTAAATGCTGCCACGGCCCCGGTGGACCACCCCCGGGGCCGTCGCTCGTTTGAAGGGTCCGATATGGCAAACGTCGTGGTTGTGGGCGCCCAGTGGGGCGACGAGGGCAAGGGCAAAATCGTCGACTGGCTGTCGGAGCGCGCCGATGTCGTGGTGCGCTTCCAGGGCGGCCACAACGCCGGTCATACGCTGGTCATCGGCGAGAACACCTACAAGCTGTCGCTGCTGCCGTCGGGCGTCGTCCGGCCGGGCAAGCTCGGCGTCATCGGCAACGGCGTGGTCGTCGATCCGTGGGCGCTGTGCGACGAAATCGGCCGCCTCGGCAAGCAGGGCGTCAAGGTTTCGCGCGAGACGCTGCGCATCGCCGAGAACGCGACGCTGATCCTGCCGCTGCACCGCGAACTCGACCAGTTGCGCGAGGAGGCGGCCGGCGCCGGCAAGATCGGCACCACCGGGCGCGGCATCGGCCCCGCCTACGAGGACAAGGTCGGCCGCCGCGCCATTCGCGCGCAGGACCTGAAGACGCTCGATACGCTCGAGCCGAAGGTCGATCGCATCCTCGTGCACCACAACGCGCTGCGTCGCGGCCTCGGCAAGCCCGAGATAGACAAGGCACAACTGATGAAGGAGCTGGCCGAGGTCGCGCCGAAGATCCTGCCGTTCATCGACGTGACGTGGGACCTGCTCGACCGCGAGCGCAAGGCCGGCAAGCGCATCCTGTTCGAAGGCGCGCAGGGCGCGCTGCTCGACATCGACCACGGCACCTATCCTTTCGTGACCTCGTCGAACACCGTCGCCGGACAGGCGGCGG
>CALFEM010000432.1 GCA_937950105.1 uncultured Alphaproteobacteria bacterium
TCGATCCCGGGCAGAAACCAAAAAAGCCGCCCAAAACGGCGGCCCGAAGAAATCGGAATACGCGCCGCTTGCGGCTGTGTCAACGTCACCACTCGGGATACGCCCATCGCTGCCCTCACCTGTGCAAGTTGTGGGCGACCCGTGCCCCTCCGTGTCCAATGCCCGGAAAACGGCCCATGTCGAATCGGTTCTGTTGCGACTGAGCCACGTGCCGTTGTCAATGCCCCGGCTCAGGCCAGGGCGACGCTTGTAGCAACCAAACGGGATATTGTAGATTCTGGGCGTCAGGCAACGACATGTCGGCGTCTCCGACGTCCGAACAGTGTTCGTGTCACCTGACTTCGACCGACCGCAGGACCGCGCCGTCTGCAGATTGTGTCTGCATCCCGCGCGAGCGTGTCGCTCTTGCCGCCTTCGGGCGGCCCCGTGCCCCTGTTGCGGGCCGGGAAGTTCGCGTCCGCGTCAGTTTTTTTCCAGTCCAGCGTCAGTAATCCGTCCCGGAGAGGCCCCGAGCCGCCCCGCGCGCATCTGTCTCTTGCGCGCTCGCGCTGGCCGCTTCGCCGACGACGGCTTGAGCTTGCCCGTGTCCACGGGCCGAGCGCGGTCGAATTTTGCTTATGGAGCAAACGCGATGTCCTGGAGCGATGAACGGGTGGAGCTTCTGAAGAAGCTTTGGTCCGAGGGGCTGAGCGCCAGCCAGATTGCCGGCCGCCTTGGTGGCGTGACGCGCAACGCGGTCATCGGCAAAGTGCATCGGCTCGGCCTCGCTGGCCGCGCCACCACCTCTCGCATCAAGACGCACCGGGCGCGCCCCCGCATGGCCCAGCCATCGGCAGCGGCAGCGGCCAAGCGCACGCAGAAGCCGGCCTCACGGTTCGCGGCGATCGGCAACCCGGCCTTGCGCGCCCTCTATCAGCCCGAGGCGGAGCCGTTCATTCCGGCGCAGGAAGAACTCGACATCCCGCTCAAGGAGCGCAAGTCGATCCAGACGCTCGGCGAGTGCCACTGCCGCTGGCCGATCGGCGATCCGCAGCACGCCGAATTCCATTTCTGCGGCAAGGACAAGGTGCCGGGCCTGCCCTATTGCGAGTTCCATGCGCGCCGCGCCTTCCAGCCGCCGCAGACGCGCCGCCGCGATCCCGCCGACATTCGCATTCCCGGCATGGCGAAGCTCGTCACCACCGACAGCGACAACGTCGACGCCTGAGACATCCGCGAACAACAGTGTTTGGAAGCCGCGCCTCGGGGCAGCTGGCTGGGGGAGAAGGGACCAGAACGGCCGGGGGGCCGCTCTGGTCCCTTCGCTTTTTCGGGAGATCAGACGGCCGACATGGGCCCTGGTGTTTTGTATTCGGGCGTACGATCCGGCTCAGGCCGGGGTGCGCTCGCCGAATACGTATCCGGCGCCGCGCACCGTGCGGATCGGATCGCTCTCGCGGCCGCGCACGAGCGCCTTGCGCAGCCGGCCGATATGCACGTCGACCGTACGCTCGTCGACGTAGGCGTCGCGTCCCCACACGCCGTCGAGCAATTGCGCGCGCGACAGCACCCGACCCGGTGACTGCATCAGGAACTCGAGCAGGCGGTATTCGGTCGGCCCGAGGCGCACCTCGCGACTGCCGCGCATGACGCGATGCGCGGCGCGGTCGAGCGTGATCTCGGCCGCGGTCAGGACCTCGGCGACACGCTCGGGAGACGATCGGCGCAGCAGGGCCCGGACGCGCGCCATCAGCTCGGGCAGCGAGAACGGCTTTACAACGTAATCGTCGGCGCCGGTGGCGAGGCCGCGGATGCGGTCTGCTTCCTCGCCGCGCGCCGTCAGCATGATGATCGGCACGGCGCGCGTGTCGCTGCGATTGCGCAGGCGGCGGCAGATCTCGATGCCTGAGACCGACGGCAGCATCCAGTCGAGCAGTATGAGGTCGGGCCGCTCTTCCGCGACGAGCAGTTCGGCTTCGTCACCGGTCGCCGCGCGCACCACGGCGTATCCGGCCGCTTCGAGGTTGTAGCGCAGCACTTCGGCCAGCGCCTCCTCGTCCTCGACGACCAGAACCTTGGCGCCGAGCGCGTGGGGCAGAATGTCCGACCGGGCATCTATCATCTTGATATGCTCGCCCATCACTCGTCCTGCTGGTGCAGTGTGGTGCTCGTCTCGTCGCTCTTCGGGCGCTTCTCGGTCACCGTCTGGCCGGTCACGAGGTAGTGAATCGTCTCGGCGATGTTGGTGGTGTGATCGCCGACCCGTTCGAGATTCTTGGCGCCGAACAGCAGGTGCGTTGAAATGCCGATGTTGCGCGGGTTTTCCATCATGTACGTGAGCAGCTCGCGGAACAGCGAGTTGTACATCGCGTCGATCTGCAGGTCGTTGCGCCACACTTCGAGCGCGCG
>CALFEM010000433.1 GCA_937950105.1 uncultured Alphaproteobacteria bacterium
GACCACCGAGATCTACACTCTTTCCCTACACGACGCTCTTCCGATCTGTCGCGATTCTCTACGCGGTTGCCGTGACGGCGGGATGGTTCAAGTCGGCGCCGTGGAAGGCAACGCCGCGCACCACTGTCGGCGAAGGCCGCGTGGCGGACGCGATGATGCCGATGCCCGCAGCGGTCGCCATTCCGGTAACGGTGGCCTGCAGCGATGCCGAGCCCGGGCAGCAGGCTGGCCCGCTCGTCTGAGGGCCAACCTGCTCCACGCCACCCCGCGTCAGGCGAAATAGGCGTCGATGAATCGCTCGTAGATGGCGGTCAGCTTGACGAGGTCGTCGACGGCGACGTTCTCGTCGACCTGGTGGATGGTCCGGTTGACGAGGCCGAACTCGATCACCGGGCAGTGGTCCTTGATGAAGCGCGCGTCCGACGTGCCGCCGCCGGTGGTGAGCGCGGGCGTGCGGCCGGTTTCGGCTGCGACGGCCTGCACCATCGTCTGCACCAGCGGGCCGGGCTTCGTAAGGAACACGTCGCCGGTGCCGGAGAACGAAACTTCGAAGCGCGCGCCGACTTCGGCGGCGGCGGCGGAGCAGATCTCGCCGATGCGCGCTTCCATGCGCGGTCGGCTCCAGTGGTCGTTGTAGCGGATGTTGAATTTCGCCCGCGCTTCGGCCGGAATGACGTTGGTCGCGGTGTTCGGCACCGAGATGACGGTGACGACGAGGCGCGACGGTTCGAAGCTCGCCGAGCCCTGGTCGAGTTCCGTGGTCGACAGCCGGTCGATCATCCGCGCGAGCTTCGGCACCGGGTTGTCGGCCTTCTGCGGATAGGCGGCGTGTCCCTGCAACCCGTGCACGACGATATCGCCGTTGAGCGAGCCGCGCCGGCCGATCTTGATCTCGTCGCCGAGCGCGTTCGGGTTCGACGGCTCGCCGACGATGCAGGCGTCGAGCTTCTCGCCGCGCCGCTGCAGCCAGTCGAGCACCTTGATGGTGCCGTTGACGGACGGGCCCTCCTCGTCGCCGGTAATGAGCAGCGAGATCGAGCCCTTCGGCTTGCCGCCGTTGCGCGCGATGTGACGCAGCGCCGCCGCGACGAAACAGGCGACGCCGCCCTTCATGTCGACGGCGCCGCGCCCGTAGAGCAGCCCATCGCGAATGACGGCGGCGAACGGCGGGACGCTCCAGGCGGCGAGATTGCCGGGCGGCACCACGTCGGTATGACCGGCGAAGCAGAGGTTCGGGCCGGACGCTCCGGCGCGCGCGTAGAGGTTTTCGACGTCGGGCGTGCCGGCCTCGCTGAACGTCATGCGGTGACAGGTGAAGCCGGCCGGCTCCAGCGCCGTCTGCAGCAATGTCAGCGCGCCCGCTTCGTCCGGGGTGACGCTCGGGCAGCGGATCAGGGCAGCGGTGAGGGCGACGGGATCGAGCGGATCAAGCGGCATTGGCGTTCTTCTTGCTGGCGGGGGTGCCGGCGGTGGAGCTGTCGAGGGGATCAGGCCCATTGACGTTCTCGCCGCGCGTACCGCGCAGGAAGCCGTTGTCGAAGATGACGAACGTCAGTGCCGACAGCACCGCGCCCAACAGAAGAATGTCGGGCAGCGTCGGCGGATTGCTGGTCAGCACGAGATCGAAGTGCAGCAGTACGGTGAAGATCACTCCCATCGACGCAAGACCATAGGGCATCCACTGCGGCCAGCCGCGATCGTTGAAGCGCTTCACGCTGACCGCTGTCTCGGGGATGATCATGGCGAGGCTGACGAGAGTATCGGCAACATTCGGCGGTGCCCCCATCCAGCTCTTGGGATTGACGAGCAGGGTCAGCACCATGCCGGACGACACCAGGAAAATACTGGCGAGCCACCACGTCTTGCGCCCGATGCGGCCGTCGAAGCCGAAGAAGAGAGACTTCCAGTCCATGCCGCGCGAGAATCCTGCAGTTGCCCGGCCGAATGAACTATGTCTCGACGCGAGGTTCAAGGCGGCAATGTGCTGGTGTGCCGCTTGGCCTGCCGTGACCATTCAAGAATCGTGCGCCTCGGCCCCCGTGGCGACCGCCGGCATCCGCGCCGATGCGGGGGGAGTGGGGCGCGCCCCGGGCAGCACACTCACCGGCTGCTCGGCCAGGATCTGGTTCTGCACGAGCGTGATCTTCTGCCAGATCTTGCCCGACATGTTCGAGGTGATCTGCCCGAGATCGCTCGCCGTCTCGATCACGACCGGATCGCGCGTCCCCTGTGCATAGAGCGCCGCCACCTTGGCCGCCAGCGACAGCATTTCCGAGCAGTAGTCGAGATAGCGCGACAACTCGAACGGCGTCAGCTCACGCTGCGGCGAGTTGGGCGTCGCGTCCCGTGCCACCGTCGACGGCCGGCTCGGGTCCTTGGTCAACTGGTGCATGTCGATGACGTGCACGATCGAGCGCAGCTCGTGGAGATGATCGAGCGCGCGCTGGCGCTTCCAGCGCGATTCGAGACCGGAGAGAAACAACAGGCCGGCGCCCATCAGCACGATGATGTTGAACGCGCTGTCGAAGCCCTGCAGCACGCCGTAGAGGTTTTCGGCGTCGCGCTTCACCTCGATGATGGTGCCGACGTAGCCGAGCAGAACGAGCCCGAGCACGACCGACGCTATCGAGATGGCTCGCAGCAGATGGTTCGGCCGCGCGATCGACACGACCCGCGCGCGTGTGTCGGTCGCCACCTGGAGAAGTTCCCCGCAGACGCGCGAGAGCCCGGATCCCGGAAAGCGGTCGTGGATGCGCTTCTCGAGCGTGGCGATAGTGGCGATGATGCGATCGGGATCGAGCGTCTTGTACATGGCCTCGCCGCCGTTCCGGGGTATGTCTCGTCTTGGACCGCAAAGACCTTACCTCGAGTCCAGCCCCGGATCGTGCGCCGCAACCGATCCGATCGAACAATAACGGAGTTCAGCCCCGGCGCGCCTCGTAAATCCTGGCATTGGCATAGGCGGCGGCGGTCAGCGGCGCATCGAGACCGGCGGCGCGGGCCCTGTCCAGCATGAAACCGAGAATGTGGTCGGCTTCGATCGGGCCGCCGCGCTGCATGTCGCCGAGCATGGAGGCGGTCAGGCCGTGGCTCTGATCCGCGAACATGCGTCGGAATACGGTCATTTGCCGCTCGTCGACAGGATAGCCGTTGCGCGCTGCCGTTTCTGCGTGGGCCTCGAGCATGGCGAGCGACAACGCCGCGCCGCCGGGCGCCGAGGCGATCTCGCCGACGCTGGCGCGCATCAATGTCGTCATGCCGGCGAGCGTCGCCAGCATGACCAGCTTTTCCCACATGCGGGCGAGGATGGCCGGCGAGGCGGTCGCCTGCAGCTTGGCGCGCGACAGGGCGTCGGCCAGCCGCTCGACGCGCGGCGAGAGCCCGCCGCCCTGCTCACCTATGGTGATGATCTGCCAGTCGTTGAGATGCTGCACGGTCCCGTCGGCGCCGAGCCGGACCTGCAGCGACACGGTGCCGCCGATCACGCGCTCGCTGCCGAAGGCGTCGTTCAGCCGGTCGAGATGCGAGAGGCCGTTGAGCAGCGGCACGACGGTCGTGTTCGGACCAACGACCGGTACGATGTCGGCGATGGCGCTGTCGAGATCGTAGGACTTCGAGGTCACGATCAGGTAATCGGGCGCGGCCCCGGCCAACTCGTCCCTGGTGCGGGCGTCGACGGAGA
>CALFEM010000434.1 GCA_937950105.1 uncultured Alphaproteobacteria bacterium
GTTCGACAGCATTTCGGAGATCCTGGACGCCTCGCCGATCACGCGCGGCGGCACCGCGTTCCTGTTCTTCGGCGACGTCAACGACGAGGCGACACCCGTCGAAGCCTTGCCGCTCGGCGTGACGCATTGAGCCAGCGCGGCGCCGCGCTGGACGGCCTCAAGCGAACATCTCGGAGAGCGGCACGTCGAGGCCTGGCGGATCGAGGCGCAGGACGCCCTCGGTGACGATGTGGGTGGCAATTGCGCCGCCTTCGTCGCGGACATGGTGCACGACACTCTTCTCGGTCGCATCGACGATCAGATAATGGCGGACGCTCGGCAGCGAGAAGTAGCCCTTGAGCTTGGCGCCGGTATCGCGGCTCGACGTGCTCGGCGAGATCACTTCGACGACGATCACCGGCGCGCGCACCTCAAGATCGTCGCCCGGCAGCTTGTCGCCGCAGTAGACCAGAGCGTCCGGCTCGAACGCGGTGCGATCGGTGATGCGCACGGTCATGCCGTCGGGCAGCGCGTGGCAGGCGGCGCCGGCCCGGCGGCTGGCGGCGCGGAGCGCGATGAAGCATTCGGCCTTCGTCTCGGCGTGGCGGACCTTTTCGGGGGCCATCTGGCATACGACTCCATCGACCAGTTCGTAGCGGCCCGGTCGGCCCTCGGCCCACACCAGGAACTCGTCGACGGTCATGCGCGGCAGCGTCTGGATGTTCATGGCCGCAATGTACCCCGAAGCGTACCAGCCGACAAACCAGCGGCGCCTCACGTCTCCAGTCTGAACGGCGAGAAGTCGGTGTCGCGGTCGTAGTGGTCGATGCCCTCGGCCCGCTTCAGCCGGCCGACGATCCAATAGGTCGCCGGCGTGAACAGAACCTCGACCAGCGTCTTCAGGATGAACTGCGAGAGCATGACCTGCGGCAAGGCCTCGTTCGGGATGATGCCGGTGCCGTAGAACGCCAGCGGATAGAACAGCGCGCTGTCGACCGCCTCGCCGACGATGGTCGAACCGATGGTGCGCATCCACAGCCAGCGCCCCGCCGTCCAGACCTTCATCTTGGCAAGCACGAACGAGTTGACGAACTCACCGCAGAAGTAGGCGAACATCGATGCCGCCACCACGCGCCAGGCGTTGCCGAAGGCGATCTCGTAGGCCGCCTGATGCTGCCAGAAGGAGGCCGGCGGTAACGCCACGACCACGGACGCCATGATGCTGGCGAAGGCAAGCGCGGCGAACCCGGTCCAGATGACGCGGCGGGCGCGGGCGTAGCCATACACCTCGGTCAGGATGTCGCCGAAGATGTAGGAAATGGGGAAGAACAGCACGCCCGCTCCGAACACGAACGGGCCGTAGAACGGCAGATCGAGCGTCGCTATCTTGGCCGGCCCGATCAAATTCGAGCAGACCAGCACGACGACGAACGCGACCATGACGAGGTCGAGATAGCGCGGCGTTCGCTCCGCATCCGGCCCGGCGCTACCGACCATCACCCACCCCTGCCAGATCACCGTTCGCTCCGTCAGCTTACGCTGAACGTGCCACACCGGATGCGGCGCAAATGCCGCGCAGCCTTGACACCCGGTCCCGCAATCGACAGATGTCGCCGCCATGTACCAGATCAAAGAGATCTACTACACGCTGCAGGGCGAGGGCGCGAACGCGGGCCGGCCGGCGATCTTCTGCCGATTCGCCGGCTGCAACCTGTGGAGCGGCGTGGAGAAGGACCGCGAGACGGCCGTCTGCCGCTTCTGCGATACGGATTTCGTCGGCACCAACGGGCCGAACGGGGGCAAGTACGCCAAACCCGGCATGCTGGTCGACATGATCGCGGCTGCGAGCGGCGACGACGCGGCTCCGACGCTCGTCGTGCTGACGGGCGGTGAGCCGATGCTACAGGTCGACGCAAAGCTGATCGAGGCCCTGCACGACGAGGGCTTCGAGATCGCCATCGAGACCAACGGGACCCTGCCGGTCCCGCGTGACATCGACTGGATCACCGTCAGCCCCAAGGCCGGCTCGACGCTGGTGCAGCGTTCCGGCGACGAACTGAAGTTGGTCTATCCGCAGACGGGGCTTGCGCCGGAGCAATGTGCGGGGCTGGACTTTCGCTATCGCTTCCTGCAACCCATGGACGGGCCGGATCGAGACGCCAACACCGCCGCCGCGATCGCCTACTGCAAGGCCAATCCCGAATGGCGCCTGTCGCTGCAGACGCACAAGCTGGTCGGAATACCCTGACGAGGCGGAACCAGGTCACAGCCCGACTACTCCCTACTCCCTACTCCCTAGAGTCAAAATGCTCATCTATCGCGAGTTCCATTTCGAGGCTGCCCACTTCCTGCCGAGCGCACCGGCCGGACACCCGAACTCGCGCATTCACGGGCATTCGTTCCGCGTGCGCGTGTCGGTCGAGGGCGAGCCCGATCCCGAGACCGGCCTCGTCATGCATTTCGACGACCTGACCGCGGCCATCACCGAAGCGCGCGAGGCGCTCGACCATCGCATGCTGAACGACATCGAAGGTCTCGCCGCGCCGACGCTCGAACGCATCACCATGTGGCTGTGGAACCGGCTGCAGAACCGCGTGCCGGGCCTCGCCGAAATCTGGATCGCGCGCGACAGTTGTCACGAGGGCTGCATCTATCGCGGCCCGCAGCGCCGCATGGCAGCGGAGTAAGGTGCAGTGAAGGCGAGGGGACTGGTCCCCTCGACCCCGCACTTCAAGTCGCGTTCAGGAGCGCTTCGCATGGGCCGCAAGGCACCGAACACGCCGACCACCAGCCTGCTCGGCCAGCAGGTCGCGATGCCGGAGAGCCCGGACAAGGCGGTGCTCGAGCGCGTCGCCAATCCGCACGCCGACACGCAGTATGTGGCGCGTTTCACCGCGCCCGAGTTCACCTCGCTGTGCCCGGTGACGGGGCAACCTGATTTCGCGCACCTCGTCATCGACTACGTGCCGAAGGACTGGCTGGTCGAATCGAAGTCGCTGAAGCTCTACCTCGCCTCGTTCCGCAATCACGGAGCGTTCCACGAGGACTGCACGGTCGCCATCGGCAAGCGCCTCGCCGCATTGCTCGAGCCGCACTTCCTGCGTATCGGCGGCTACTGGTATCCGCGCGGCGGCATGCCGATCGACGTGTTCTGGCAGACGGGCCTGTGCCCGACCGGGGTCTGGCTGCCTGATCAGGGCGTCGCGCCCTATCGCGGCCGCGGCTGATCCGCTGCAAAACAATTCCGCATGGAACCCCGTCTGAACGCCCGATGAACGCGCGCGTTCTGCGGAACCTTTGCAGCTGAAAACAATTTCTCGTCCGGTGCACGACGAACCGCGACGGAAGCCGGCCTCCGGGTCGTTTCCATAGCATCGTCGTCAACCCAACACGGGAGACCCAACATGAAGTTCTCGATCCTCGGCGCGACCGCTGCCGTCGCTCTCGCCATGACCGCGACCGTCGCCTCGGCAGCGCCCGGTGCCGGCCTCGGCTCCAAGCCCGGCGTCGCCTCCGGACTGATCCAGGTGCACGGCGTTCACCGCTCGTGCGAACTCGGCCGCGCTGGCTGGCACCGCTCGCCGCGCCCCGGCCTGCGCATCGCCTGCCGTCCGCCGCGTCCGCGTGGCGCGTTCTGGATGTGGCGTTCGGAGGGCCCGCGTCACGGCTGGTATCACCGCAACGAGAAGCGCTGGTGGAAGTAACCGCGGGCGCAGGACAGGCGTGCTGCTGCGCGCCGTAATCTGGAGAAGCAGGACTGCCCGCGCGACACCTGATCGACGCGATGTGTCCGGGGGCCGGTGCGCAAGCGCCGGCCCTTTCCGTTGGTAGGGTCCCGGTACCGGAGATGCCCTGAACAAAAAAGGGGAGCGCCAGCCCGGCACTCCCCTTGACCAAATTTGCTATGAGGGTCGAGCCTTACGACTTCGGCGCCACGAGAGCGACCTTTTCGAGCACGTTGACGGTCATGGCCTGCGCCGACGGAGCGCACGAGAACTCGAGCGTCTTGCCCTCGGCGGTGTCGATGCGTGCCGCCTTCTTCGGGATGACCGGTACCGAGACGCGGGTCGCCGCGCCCTTGACCTCGTCATTGAGGCCGGTATCGGCCATCAGCACGGTCAGATTGCAGATGCCGCCCTCCGCCAGATAGTAGCCGACCGCGCGCTTCGTGCCGACGTCGAAGCTGATGCCGGCCTTCGGCTTCATGGTGAGACGCTCGCCGGCGTTGGCCGGAGCGGCAACAGCCAGAACGGCGGTCGAGGCAAACGCGATCGTGCCCAGGATCCCCAAAGTCTTCATCGTCGTGCTCCTTCATCTTGCAACCGGGCTCATGGCGGCCCGCTCGTCTGAACACGGCGGCTGCGCGCCGGCCGGGTTCGATGAGGCGCAATCTATGTATATGACTCCCCGAAGAAAACATGGATTGTTGCAATGCACCAATGCATGGACTGCAGCGCGAAACGGTCACAGCCCGGACGGGTAGGACCGCGCCGTCTTCGGGGGGCTGAGCACCGCCGTGGCGCGTGGCGTGGCGAGAGGGATCAGGTCGTGAGGGGCCTCATTTCCGCAGCGTTTCTGAGCGCTGAGAGGATGGCGGCGCCCTCTGCCGCCGTCCCGGCCGCCGCGCCGGCGAAGTCCGACAGGGTGTCGACGACCGCCAATACGCCGGTGAAATCCTGCCCGTTGGTGTAGGCGCTGCGGGTGATGATCGTCGCAAGGCCCGCCGCACGCGCCGATTGCAGGCCATTGAGCGAATCTTCCAGCGCCAGACAGCGCTCCGGCGCCAGGCCCAATCGTTCGAGCGCCAGCAGGAACACGTCCGGCGCCGGCTTCTTCTTCTGCACCTGATCCCCGGCCGCGATGACCTCGAAGCGGCCCGCGCCCTCGGAGCCGAGAGTGGCGGCGAGCAGGCTTTCCACGTTCGGCAGGCTGGTGGTCGTCGCGATGGCGAGCCGCATTCCCGCCTGTCCGGCGTGGCGGATCACGGCTTCGACGCCGGGTCTCAGCGTCAGACCGCCCGAGGCCACCATCCGGTTATAGATGTCGGTTTTGCGCCGGTGCATGGCGGCGATGGCGTCGGCCATGGTTTGCCCGTCGGCAATCTTCGGCAGCGAGGCGGGCTTCTCGGTGGCGATGAAGTGGGTGATGCGCTCCTTGCCGCCGGTGACATCGAGCAGGCGCTTGTACATCGGCTGATCCCAGTGCCAGCCGAGCCCGTCCTCCTCGAACTGGGCGTTGAAGGCGGCGCGGTGCACCTCCTCGGTCTCGGCCAGCGTGCCATCCACATCGAAGATCAGGGCGTCCAGCATCGTCTCTTCCTCCCACGCTCGTTTTGAGCCATCGGAGCACGGGAAAACCCGATTTGGCAGGTGCGCGTTTCGTCTCACCCCTCGCCTGCCTGCCTCTCCGCCCAGCGCTTTCGACTTGGCGACAAGCGGGTCGGCGGACGCTATAAGCACCCCGACCGCTTCGCAAAGCATCGCAGGACCGCGAATGACCGACCTTTCCGACGCCAAGGCCGCCCCGAAGATCACGCCGCAGATGGTGGCCGAGCACGGCTTCAAGGGTGACGAATACCCGAACCTCCTGAAGATCCTCGGCCGCGAGCCGTCGATTACCGAACTCGGCATTTTCTCGGTCATGTGGAGCGAGCACTGCTCCTACAAATCCTCGCGCGTCTGGCTGAAGACGCTGCCGACCAAGGGCCCGCAAGTGATCCAGGGGCCGGGCGAGAACGCCGGCGTCGTCGATCTCGGTGACGGCGACTGCGTCGTCTTCAAGATGGAGAGCCACAACCACCCGAGCTACATCGAGCCGTTCCAGGGCGCGGCCACCGGCGTCGGCGGCATCATGCGCGACGTCTTCACCATGGGCGCGCGCCCCGTTGCCAATCTCAACGCGCTGCGCTTCGGCGCTCCCGACCACGCCAGGACGCGCCACCTCGTCAACGGCGTCGTCGCCGGCATCGCCCACTACGGCAATTGCACCGGCGTGCCGACCATCGGCGGCGAAACCAACTTCGACGCGGCCTACAACAACAACATCCTCGTCAACGCCATGTGCGTCGGCCTCGCCAAGAAGGACAAGATCTTCTACTCCGCCGCCAAGGGCGTCGGTCTGCCGGTCGTCTACGTCGGCTCGAAGACGGGCCGCGACGGCATCCACGGCGCAACCATGGCGTCGGCCGAATTCGACGACAAGAGCGACGAGAAGCGCCCGACCGTGCAGGTCGGCGACCCCTTCGCCGAGAAGCTGCTGATCGAAGCCTGTCTCGAGCTGATGGCGACGGACGCCATCATCGCCATCCAGGACATGGGCGCGGCCGGCCTCACGTCGTCGACCTCGGAGATGGCCGACAAGGGCGGCGTCGGCATCGAGCTGAACCAGATCGGAAGAGCACACGTCTGAACTCCAGTCACTTAGGCATCTCGT
>CALFEM010000435.1 GCA_937950105.1 uncultured Alphaproteobacteria bacterium
AAATGCGGCTCGAAAAGGCGCTTGCGTCCGTGCCGTGACGGTAAGTTGTAGATGAGCGGTGGACAGGCTGGGCGATGACGCAGATTGCTGGGGATGAGGTGCGCTCCGCCGATGTCACGGTGTCGCGCCAGGGCGCGCTGGCCCGCATCGAGCTCAATCGAGTCAAGGCGCTCAACGCGCTGACGACAGACATGCGCGCCGAAATCGCCGCGCAGATCCCGCTGCTGGCGCGCGATCCCAACCTCTATGTCGTGGTGCTGCGCTCGGCGAGCCCGAAGGCGTTCTCGGCCGGCGGCGACGTGCGCGAGCTGGTGGCCTGGAGCACAAGCGAGCCGGAGCGTGCCAAGGCCGCTTTCGCCGACGAGTACAGGCTGAACTGGATGCTCGAGTGCTTCTCCAAGCCGGCGGTGTCGCTGATCGACGGCATGGTCATGGGCTCCGGGGTCGGCATCAGCCTCTACAACACGCACCGGGTCGCCGGCGCTGGCTACAAGTTCGCCACGCCGGAGACGGCGATCGGTCTGTTTCCCGACGTCGGCGTCGCGCATGCGCTGTCGCGGCTGCCGAACGAGATCGGGACGTATCTCGGGCTGACCGGCCGCAGCATCGGCCGTGCAGATGCCTTCGAGCTGGGCCTCGTCACGCATTGCATCGACGCGGAGCAGTTCGCCGCGATCGAAGTGGCGCTGGCGGATGCCCGCCCGGTCGATCCGCTGCTCGACGGGCTGCACCGGCAGCCGGAGGGCGCAGTTCTGGGGGCGTATGCGCGGCTGATCGGCGACTGCTTCTCGGCGGCAGCGGTCGAGGACATCATCGAGCGGCTCGAAGCGGTGACGGGCGCGGGTGCCGAATTCGCCGCCGGCATCCTCGCCGATCTCGCCAAACGCTCGCCGACCTCGCTCAAGATCACGCTGCGCCACCTGCGCGAGGCGCGCAACCACACGCTCCCCGACGTGCTGGCGACCGACTACCGCCTCGCCTGCCGCTGCCTCGATGGCGACGATTTCGCCGAGGGCGTGCGCGCCGCGCTCATTGATAAGGACAACCGGCCCGTGTGGACGCCGGCCCGCGTCGAAGACGTGCGCGCCAATGCCGTCAACGCCCACTTCGAGCCGCTCGGCCTCGGCCTCGACCTCGATCTGCCGTCGCGTGCGCAGATGCAGAAGGCGCGGGTCTGAGGAGGCAACCAGGGCCGCCGGCGCGCCGCTGATGTGCCCGGGGCCGACGCGGCGGCGCCATATCCGTCCGCGCACCTGCACATTAACCAGAGCTTACGCGTCACCCCCCGTTACTATTCTTTTACTATACCTATTTAGGTAACCTTTAGTTGTCTCAGATACCTTCGAGATCAACCCGAAAGAAGATCCGGGCTTACGGCCAGCAGGCCGGGCACCGGGCGCATGAGGGTCGTCAAACAGGTAACGAGGCAACACGTTATGAGCGTAGCTTTCGATGTTTCGCGCCACAGGGCGCAAGCGCAGGACACCAGCGTCCGCACCGAGTATCTGCAGGCCCTTCGCTTGATCGAGCGCCTGCACCGTCTGCTTCTCGATGTCATCAAGGACGAGTTCGACCGCCTCGGCGGCTCGGAACTCAACAGCGTGCAGGCCCTGCTGCTGTACAATATCGGCGCCAGCGAGCTGACGGCGGGCGAGCTGAAGACGCGCGGCTACTATCTCGGGTCCAACGTCTCCTACAATCTCAAGAAGCTCGTCGACATGGGCTACATCCACTACAAGCGCTCGGAAACCGACAAGCGCAGCGTGCGGGTGAGCCTGACAGACAAGGGCCTCGACGCCTGCGACGTCGTGCAGAACCTGTATCAGCGCCAGCTCGGGTCCCTGCAGGCGGTCGGCGAAGTCGGTGTCGACGATCTCGACCGGCTCAACAAGTCGCTGGTGCGGCTGGAGCGCTTCTGGTCGGATCAGATCCGCTATCGGCTCTGACATCACTGCAGAGTTTCGACTTTTCCTGAAGGCGCTGCCGGTCTTTGCCGGCGGCGCCTTTCCTGTTTGTGGCGTCCGCGCACCAGCCGCGCGTGCGGTGGCCGGTTGCGAGCCGTTTTGGCCTTTGCAAATCGGACTGTTTGCTCCAGTTTTCACGCCGTTCAGGCGCGTCGGGACTGGCCGCCGTGGCGTACTGACGGAGGCGTCTGCCGCGCTGCGGCGTCAGGAAGCCGGTCGACGGGCGGCAGGGTGCTTTGCGCCATGGTCAACAGTCGGTAGCGCCCTGTCCGGCCAGGGACGTGTTGCAGCAGCGCACGGACATTGCGATTGTGTTAACCGTCGCCAGCCGATGCTGCGAAACGAACGAAGTGGCGGCCCATGCGGGGCCTCGGGCCGGCGGGCGCGACACGAGCATCAGGCGCGGCGCACGGACACGATTCTAGCGGAGGGGACATGCTGACGAGCACCACTGCGGCGATGCGCGCGATCGCGCGGCATCCGCGAGCCATCGTTTCGGGCCTCGCGGGCGCGCTGCTCACGATCGCCACCGTGACGCCCGCAGCGGCCTACGAAGGCAACTCCTGGTTGAACTTCGGGCCTGACGGCAGCCGATCGAGGAGTTCCTACAACTCCTACGACCGCGAGTTCATCCGCGAGTGGGAGAAGAACCCGCCGCGCGGTTTCGCGACGCTTGCCGCCGCCAACATCGAGGCCACCCGGCAGGCGGTGAAGCGCTACGAGGAAATCGTCAAGGCCGGCGGCTGGAAGTCGCTCGGCTCCAGCGAGCTGCAGCCCGCATCGAGCGGTCCGGCGGTCGCAGAGCTGCGCGAGCGCCTGCGCATTTCCGGCGATCTGAAAGACGGCAGCTACAACCCTGATTTCTACGACGACAGTCTGGAGACGGCGGTGAAGCGCTTCCAGGCGTCGAACGGCCTGACGCCGACCGGCATCACCGACAAGCGCACGCTCGCCGCCCTCAACGTGCCGGCGCAGAGCCGCCTCAAGCAGCTCAAGCAGGGGCTCGACCGGCTGCGCCAGTTCGCCGGCAGCACCGGCAAGGGCAAGTACGTGGTGGTCAACATCCCGGCGGCGCAGGTCGAGGCGGTCGAGAACGGTCGCGTCGTGTCGCGTCATACCGGCGTGGTCGGCAAGCCGGACCGCAAGACGCCGCTGCTCAAGTCGTCGATCCACGAGCTGAACTTCAATCCGGTCTGGCGCCTGCCGCCAACCGTCGTCACCCAGGACCTGATCCCCAAGGGCCGCCAGATGCAGGCGGCCGGCAAGAACGTGCTGACCAAGTTCGGCATCGATGCCCACGACGGCACCGGCAAGAAGCTCGATCCGGAAAAGATCAAGTGGGCGGGCTCGATGCCGATGTCGCTCAGCTACAGCCAGCAGCCGGGCAAGGACAACCCGCTCGGCTTCCTCAAGATCAACTTCCACAACGAGCACTCGGTCTACATGCACGACACGCCGTCGGACACGCTGTTCGGCAAAAACTTCCGCGCCGCGAGTTCGGGGTGCATCCGCGTGCAGGGCATCGAGAAGCTGGCCGCCTGGCTGCTCGAGGACCAGGGCGTCAGCGAGGAGCAGATCCGCGCGCTGAAGGAAACGCGGGAGCGCAAGGACGTGCGCCTGAAAAAGCCGGTGCCGCTCTATTTCGTCTACGTCACCGCCTGGGCGACCGAGGACGGCGTCATCCAGTTCCGCCGCGACCTGTACCAGAAGGACGGCGTCGGAGCGACCGCCAGCGCCTACTGAGCGCTGGTGACCGGCCGCGCGCCTCGCATGTTCGTCAATCGTCTCGCGTGAATCGGCAGCGCTAAACCCCGCGCTCCGATCGGCGGAGCCCTTTGCGAGGCCGTGAATCGGCAGCGCCGGACCCCGCGCTCCGATCGGCGGAGCCCTTTGCGAGGCCGTGAATCGGCAGCGCCGGACCCCGCGCTCCGATCGGCGGAGCCCTTTGCGAGGCCGTGAATCGGCAGCGCTAAACAAGCCGGTCATTTCGCCTCACCTCGGCCATGTGCGAAGCTTGACTTTGGTCAACATACGCCGCGCCCTGTCGTGCGATCTGCAGAAGCGTCGCACCCGCTTGGCATAGCCCGCGCGGTGTGCGACGAAAGCGCCGGCAGATGCCCGGTGCGTGCGGCGGGGCGAGGGAGCGTGGATGCCACGCAATCGCGACATTCCGCTGCAAGTCTCGGACGTAAGAAGGCGTTGCATCGGGGCGTCGGCTCGTGATGCTATGGCGCATCGGTCAGGGAGTGAAATGCTTTGATGGACTACGCCAAATTGCTGCGCGGCGCGATCGACACCGTCCGTGCCGAAGGCCGTTACCGCGTGTTCGCTGACCTGAAGCGCAAGCGCGGCGAGTTCCCGTCGGCCCAGCAGTTCACCCAGGGTGCCGCCCGCCCGATCACGGTCTGGTGCTCGAACGATTATCTCGGCATGGGCCAGCACCCGTCCGTTCTTGCCGCCATGCACGAGGCGATCGACACGGTCGGCGCCGGCTCCGGCGGTACCCGCAATATTTCCGGCACGACGCGCTATCACAACGAGCTCGAGGCCGAGATCGCCGACCTGCACGGCAAGGAATCGGCACTGCTGTTCACGTCGGCCTACGTCGCCAACGACGCCACGCTGTCGACGCTGCAGAAGCTGATCCCGGGGCTCGTCATCTTCTCGGACGAGAAGAACCACGCCTCGATGATCGAGGGCATCCGCCGCGGCGGCACCAAGCGCGAGATCTGGCGCCACAACGACGTCGCCGACCTCGAGGCGCGCTTGCGGAAGTACGGCCCCGAGACTCCGAAGCTGATCGCCTTCGAGAGCGTCTACTCGATGGACGGCCACATCTCGCCGATCGGCGCCATCTGCGATCTCGCGAAGAAGTACAACGCGCTGACGTACCTCGACGAGGTGCACGCGGTCGGCATGTACGGCGCGCACGGCGGCGGCATTGCCGAGCGCGATGGCGTCATGGATCGCGTCGACATCATCAACGGCACATTGGCCAAGGGCTTCGGCGTCATGGGCGGTTACATCGCCGCCAGCCGCGACACCTGCGATGCCATCCGCTCGTTCGCCCCGGGCTTCATCTTCACCACCTCGCTGGCGCCCGCCGTCGCTGCCGGTGCGCTCGCTTCGATCCGCTACCTCAAGGGCAGCCAGATCGAGCGCGCCCGCCATCAGGAGCGCGCCCGCACGCTGAAGCGCCGCCTGGCCGAAGCCCGCATCCCCGTCGTCGAGGGGCCGAGCCACATCGTGCCGGTGATCGTCGGCGACCCGGTGCACTGCAAGGCCGTCACCGACACGCTGCTCGACCGCTACGGCATCTACGTGCAGCCGATCAACTATCCGACGGTGCCGAAGGGCACGGAGCGCATCCGCCTGACGCCGTCGCCGCAGCACACCGACGCGCAGATGGATCATCTGGTCGCCTCGCTGTCGGAGCTGTGGGAGCGTTGCCCGGTGGCGCACGGCAAGTACGTCAAGCTGGCCGCCGAATAAGCGGGGCGGCGCCCTCGGGTGCCGGCGACCTGCCGAGACAATATCGAGCGCCGTTGCCGGTCCGGCAGCGGCGCTTTCGTTTGCTGGTCGCCGGCTCAGGGCCGGGCGGGTTTTGACGCGCCGCTGCTGCGTGGCCGCAAAGCTGCGCCAGCCAGGGGATACGCCGCCGCAATCGGGTCCGCGAATTGCCTCGCTCGAACGGCATTGATAGCGTGCCCGCGGGAACGCGGTAGCCGCGTGAATGCAGTGACGGGGAGTGCCAGTCGTGTCGGAGAAGCTGAGGCCCGGCGATCTCGAGGCCGACGTCGCGCACGTGCTCGCGCTGGCCCTGGCGCCGGTCGACACCGCGCACGATCTGGTCCGCAATCTCACCGGCGTCTACACCACGCTGCGCGATCTCGACATCGGTCGCTACGATCCCGCACGCCTCGCCGAGCAGGCGCCGCCGCTGATGCAGAAGTTGTTCGAAACGCGCATGGCGCTGCGGGAGCGCATCGGCGAGTGGCACGCGAAGGGGTTCATCGGCGCGGAGGTGCAGAAGGCGTTGCGCGACGTGCTGCGCATCCTGCGCTACGGCAGCGACATGCTGGGCGAGATGGCGCTCGGATTCCGCCGTGTCCCGCAGACCGGCAAGACGCATCTGGCGTTCACGGGAGCGGATGCCAACACGCTGATCAATCCGCGCTATGTCACCGGCGCCAACTTGCCGTTCCGCTCCGGCGACGTGATCCTGATGCGCGGGCGCGCGCACAACAGCGCCGCCATCGCCCGCATCGGCGACATCGACTCGCAGTACAGCCACGTCGGCATCGTCTACGTCGACCCGAAGGGCGAGCACTGGATGGTCGAGGTGCTGATCGAGGTCGGCGGCAACATCGTGCCGCTCTCCGAGGCGCTGGGCCATGGCCTCGGGCGCGCCATCCTGTTCCGCCACAAGGACGCAGCCCTCGCCGCGCGTGCCGCCTACATCGCGCACGAGCATGTGCGCCAGTCGCTGGCGCCGCGCGGCAAGCCGATCCTCTATGACTTCACCATGAAGACCGACGGCTACAAGCGGCTGTTCTGCTCGAAGTTGATCCGCTTCGCCTTCGACAAGGCGAGCGAAGGCCGGCTGATGCTGTCGACGTTCGAGACGCGCCTCGACATGAAGAACTCCGACTTCTTCGACCGCATCGGCGTGCTGGCCAACGCCACGTTCGCGCCCGGCGACATGGAACTGGAGCCCGGCTTCGACGTCGTCGCGGAATGGCAGGATTATCGCGTCACCTCGGACCTGCGCCATCAGGACATGGTGATGGACAAGCTGTTCGAGTGGATGGACACGCACAAGCTCAAGTTCAGCGAGACGTTCCTGATCCACGTGATCGCACTGCTCGGGCGCTTCTCCACCTACCTGTCGAAGAACATCAAGAGCATGGTGGCCGACTCTCTGCCCGAGGTTCCGCCGCACATGCCGCGCCGGACCATCGCCACCATCGTCATGCTGCACAAGACGGCAGAGCCGATCATGGAGATCGGAAGAGCACACGTCTGAACTCCAGTCACTTAGGCATCTCGT
>CALFEM010000436.1 GCA_937950105.1 uncultured Alphaproteobacteria bacterium
ATGGCAGACAGCCCCGCCATTTCCTCGCCCATGAACGTGCGCGACGAAGCCGTGACGTTGTGCACGATCGAGATGTTTCCGGCGAGGAGATTGGAGAGCTGCGCGAGAAACAAGGTTGGCCGCAGCGCGGTCGGCAGGATCTCCTTTGCGAGAACCTCGGTATCGTCGCGTGACGAGATGGCATCCAGCAGCTTGGCATCGACGGTGGTATCGCGCTCTCCGCTGCCGGCCGCAACCACGAGATGCGTGCGGGCGAGCAGGGCCGCATCGCCCTTGATGCCCGCATCATCGAGTGCAAGACCAGCAGCGTAGACACCGATCCGCTGCCACGGCTCCATCTGGCGCAGGTCCGACTTCTTCGGGATTTGACGGCCCATGTCGACCGACGCCAGCGGATGGATCGGATAGGGAGCGAAGGCGTGCTCGTCATAGAGCCTTGGTGCGTCCGGCGCATCGAAAGCGGCCAGGTGCGCATCGACGCCCTCGCCAGCGGCACTGAGGAGACCCACACCCGTCACCCAGACATCGTTCGGCGTCGTAGCCGTCATTGTGCTGTCCCTCATAGCGCCACGATGATCTTGCCGAACACCTGGCGGCTTTCGAGCCGTTCGAGGCCGCGTTCGAGATCGTCGAGGCCGATCACCGTATCGATGACCGGCTTGACACTTCCGGCCGCGAGCTTCTGCATGGCGGAGCGCATGTTTTCCCGCGTGCAGCCGAAGCTGCCGATGAGGCGCAGTTGCTGCTGGTAGAGCAGATTGAGGTTCGTCTCGGCCACGATGCCCGTCGTCGAACCGCAGGTGACCAGACGTCCGCCGCGTTTCATGGACAGCAGACTGCCCCGCCAGGTCGCGGGGCCGACATGCTCGAATACGACATCGACGCCCTTGCGCCCCGTGATCTTGCGTACGCGCCCCTCGAAGCGCTCTCTGGTATAGTTGATGGCGTGGTCCGCCCCGAGGCGCAGGGCCATCTCCGCCTTCTCGTCGCTGCCAACCGTCGTGATGACGTTCGCGCCGATGCTCTTGGCGAGCTGGATCGCAGCCGAGCCGATGCCGCTGCCGCCCGCGTGAACGAGAACGGTCTCGCCGCTCCTGAGGCGTGCGTTCTCGAACAGCATGTGTTCGACCGTGCCGATGGTGACCGGGACGAGCGCCGCGGACATCGCGTCGATCCCGGCCGGTGCCTTGATCGCCAGGCGAGCCGGGACGTTCAGGGCACCGCGCAGAAACCCGTCGATGTGGAAGCCGTAGATGCTGTCCATCGTCTCGCAGAAGTTGTCGCGGCCATCCAGACAGGCCGCACATGCGCCGCAGGTGCGTGCGCCATAGAGGGCCACGATGTCGCCCGGCTTCAGGTCGCGCACCGCGAGGCCCACCGCCGTCACCTCGCCCGCCGCCTCCGCTCCCGCCACGATCGGCAGCGAGCGCTTGGCGAACGCCATGCCGCGCCAGCCCCAGACATCGATGTGGTTCAAGGCGACCGCACGGATCGCGACCTGCACTTCATCCGGCGCGGGTGGCGGCGGCGCCGGTATCTCCTGCACGACGATGCCGCGCTCCTTGACGACGAGACCCGCCCGCACGACACCTCGCGACTCCTTGCGTCCGCCTCCGCAAGAGCCACAGCAGCAATCGTTGTCCTCGTACATCGCGTGAAGCTCCTTGCTGTCAATCGGCGAGCTACGGCTCTCCGGCGAGAACCAGGCAGACGTTCTGTCCTCCGAACCCGAAGGAGTTGGAAAGGACCGTGCGGACCTGTGCTGCGCGCCCCGTATTGGCCACGACATCGAGATGAAGGTCCGGATCGGGATCGTTGTGATTGATCGTCGGAGGGATGACGCCATTGCCGATTGTCAGGAAGGCAATGACGGCCTCGACCGCGCCGGCCGCGATCAACGTATGGCCGAGTTGCGACTTGTTCGATGTCACGGGAACCTCGGCCAGACGACTGCCGAGTACGGCAGCGAGCGAGAGCGCTTCCATCTTGTCGTTCTCGGGTGTGCTCGTGCCATGCGCGTTGACATGATCGATCTCTTCGGGCGTCGCGTCCGCATCTCGAAGGGCCTTGGAGATCGCACCGATCATGGCGGAGCCATCGGGTTTGGAACGGGTGCGGTGAAAGCTGTCGGCCTTCTCGCCGGCCCCGCGGACAACCCCGAGGATGGCGGCGCCACGGGCCTTCGCGTGGGCGTACGTCTCGAGGACCAGGGCGCCTGCGCCCTCGGCGATCACGAAGCCGTCGCGCGATCGCGTGAACGGGCGCGACGCCTGCTCGGGCGCATCGTTGCGGGTCGACAGGGCGGACAATAGCGAGAAGCGGATCAGACCTTCCGGATGAACAGTGGCATCCGTGCCGACGCACAGCGCCGCTTCAGCATCGCCCCGCCGCAGCCGCTCGGCGGCCATCTGGAGGGTGCTTGCCCCCGACGCGCAAGCTGTGCAGATCGACAGCGGTTCCCCGGTCGTGCCGAAGTGGTTCTGCACGGCATCGGCGATGCTGGCGAACTCGATGTGGCGAGCGAGTTCACTGAACGTGCCGGATCGGGCTGCGCCCAGGAGCCGCTCATACCCACTCTTGTCGCGCCCCGCGGCGGCCTCGTAGAGCTTGCGAAGCTGAGGCCATTCCAGTTCGGAGGGAGGCGTCGCGATCAGCAGAGGGCCGGGAAAGCGCCCCGGCGATCCGATGCCGGCTTGCGTGATCGCCTCGTCGGCTGCCGCCTCGGCGATCGCGAGCGAGAGTGCAAAGGCCGAATAGGTGGAACTGGCAGCGGCTTCGATCGTACCGGCGATGGTCGTTCTGAGGCCGTCGGTTGGAAATCGAGTGATCGGGGTGACGCCCGAATGTCCTGCGATCAGCCGCGACCAGTTTTGTGACTTGCCCCAACCGAGAGAGGTGACGAGCCCCATTCCGGTCACGACGATGACCGGCCGTCCTTGCCTGTCGGTCAGAGCGCGGGTCATCACACTGCCCCTTCCGCTGCGGCACTGACACGTTCGACGATCGCCAGTCCCTCGCCACGCCAGTGACCGACGCACGTGACGAGGATGCTGTCAGGAACGCTCTCGATCGGTTGCTCGATGTCGGAACTTTCAAACGGAGGATAGAAGGCCGAGCGATGCAATGCGAGGCAGGCGAGCGCTACGCCGAGCGGGAAATGTGCCTCGACGGCGTGACCGAGGGCGGTGCCGTAGGCGCGCAGTCCGGTCGCCGACCGCTCAGAGCCGATACTTCGCAGAAACGCCAACTCCTCGCTCGTCGCCGGCTCGACGCCGCTTGCACCGGACAGCATTGCGAACGGGGCGCGGCTGCCGGCGAAGCCGATGCTTTCGAGAACGCCGGCAAGTGACGTCTGGATGTCGCCCTTCGCCTCCCGCCGCGCGCGGTTCGCGCCTATGCCTGCCAGTCTCGCGTAGGGCTTTGCGCCCCTGGCCTCGGCATGGGGCGCAGCTTCGAGCACAACGAACGCCGCCGCGCTGCCGAGCACGAATCCACCGCCCGCTTCGGCACGTTGCCAAACCGGAACGAACGGCTGCTGCCACAGATTGCCGCCGAGTTCGCAGCCGAGCAGAATGTCGTGGCGCTCGGCATTGAGCGAACCGCCCACGAGCACCATCGTCGCGTCACCGGTCTCGATCCGCCGTGCCGCATCCTCGAAGGCCGAGAGCCCCGCGATCTCCTCGCCCTTCAGCGTCCGCGAGGACCCCGTGACCTTGAGAACGATCTGGATGTTGCCAGCGAGCAGGTTGGACAACTCGCCGAGATAGAGCGTCGGACGCAATCCTGCCATCAAAGTCGCATTGAGCGCACTGCCAGCCTCATCCGCAGACCGCTCGGCAAGCGATGCCAGAATGCGGCTGTCGAGCGCTTCGTCACGCTCGCCGTTTCCTGCAGCGACGACCAGTTCCGTGCGGTCGAGCAGTGGCTCGTTGCCGAGGACGCCCGCGTCCTCCAGAGCAAGCCCTGCGGCATGCACGCCCTGGCGCTGCCACATGCCCATCTGCTTCTGATCCGCCTTGCTCGGGATCAGGCGGTTGACATTGAGGCCATCGGCGAGCGGATGCACGCAGTACGGCGGGAAACGATCAACGTCGATGCGAGGTACCGTCACGCCAGCTGACGACAGGGCGCTCCAATGCGCCTCGGTGCCCTCGCCGAGAGACGATACGAGGCCGATGCCCGTCACCCATACGTCCACGGCGTCCGCCATTCCGCGCCTCATGCCTCCCCGAGAAAGCCGAGACGCCGGCCTTCGTTGCGGACATGCTCCTCGAGCGCGGAGACGGGGAACGGTACCAGCCTGAGCATCAGTTGAGCATCGGCCACAACTTCACCACCGCGGGAAATCTGGGCCTGCGTCACCGCATATCCGGAGCCGTCGTGGATCCGGCGCGCCGAGATGTCGAGCCGGTCGCCCGGCACTACGAACGCGCGGAAGCTGGCCTGCTTGGCACTGGCCAGGAAGGGCATACGCTTGAAGCCATCCAGGGCCAGCAACAGGTAGCCGGACGCCTGAGCCATGGTCTCGAGCAGGAGCACGCCAGGGACGAGTGCATGCCCAGGGAAATGGCCGTCGAACACCGGGCTCGCGTCGGGCACTTCACTGCCGGCGCGAATGAGCATTGCCTCCCGATCGATCTCGTCGACACGATCGAGCATCTGGAAGTATTCGAGACGCATCCTGCAATTTGCCGTTCAGGCCGCAACCGGCTTTGCAACCAGTGCATCGATGTGGCGGCACAGGTTGCCCAACACGAAGTACTCCGCCGAATCCTGACCGCCCTGGTTCACGTTCTGCATCCAGTCCTCGATCGGCATCTGAATGTTGAAACGCTGATCAATCTCGAAGGCGATGTCGAGGAACGCGAGACTGTCGACACCCAGGTCCTTCATGATGTGACTGTCGGGATTGATACTCTCGCGTGCAATGTCGCTGGTTTCGGCGATGATGTCGGCGACAGTCTCGAACGTCGATGCCATGTGTTGGATCTCCGTGGAAGTTCTGCGGACTTCCCCTCGCCTATCAACGGAACGGCACTGACCTCTTTACTCAAGTCAAGCAGCCGGGAACCTGACCGGTTTAGTCCCAGACGAGTTGCTTTTACGGTGAAAAGGAGATGGCCTTCCGGCAACGGCCGGACGGCGATGGTGCGTTATGGCTCAAGAAGGCATCGATCGACTGGACGAGCTCAGTGTTGGCCAGGAAGAGTCGGTCAGCCGCATCATCACGGCGGACGATGTTGCGGCGTTTGCCCGCCTGACCGGCGATTACAACGCGCTGCATGTCGATAGCGAATTCGCAGCCCGCACGGAGTTCGAGCAGCGCGTGGTGCATGGCTTCCTCCACGCCAGCCTGCTTTCCACACTGATCGGGATGAAACTGCCGGGGCGCGGCGCGCTCTACCTGTCGCAGACCATCGATTTCAGCGCGCCTGCGTTCATCGGCGATACGCTGACGGCACGAGGCCGTATCGAGCGGATCAATCGCGACACGCGCGTCGTCGAGCTGGATACCGAGATCGCTAATCAAGATGGAGCTGTCGTGCTGCGCGGAAAGGCGCGCGCAAAGGTGCTGCGATTGCCCGGGCCGCCGCAGCGAAGCGAGCCAGATAGCCGTGCAAGCTTCGGTCTGATGCTGAAAGGAAAGCGGGCGCTCGTCACCGGGGCGTCGCGCGGCATCGGACGAGCGACAGCCGAGCTTCTGGCAAGTCAGGGCGCCCACGTCTGGATCAACTATCACAACAGCCCGGGTGCCGCCTCCGAACTGGCCGACGTCGTTCGCAGCCAGGGCGGGAGCTGCGATCTCGTTCGCGCCGATGTGACGAAGGACCGCGATATCGACGTCATGATGCGCGAGATCGCAGGAGCGGGTGGCCTCGACATCCTCGTCAACAATGCCGGGCCGAGGATCGACGCTGCTCCGTTCGACAAGATTACCTGGGCGGATATGGCGTCGGCTTATGCGGGCTTCGTCGGCAGCGCGTTCATGGTGACGCAGGCGGCGCTGCCGCTTCTGAAGGAGAGCCGCGGCGCCATGGTGACCGTGCTGACCTCCGCCAGCTTGCAGCGAACCGCGCACAATTGGCTGCCCTATGTCGCGGCCAAGAGTGCACTCCACGCCATGATGAAGAATCTGGCCCAGGAACTGGGACCGGCGGGCGTCACCGTCAACATGGTTTCACCCTCGCTGGTCGACACCGACCTGGTCGCCGGCACGCCGGACCGGATCCGTCAGATGATGGTGTCGCGAACGCCCTTGCGCCGGCTTGCAACCGTCGACGATGTCGCAGGTGCCATTCTCATGCTTGTCTCGCCATATGCGCGCTTCGTCACCGGCGAGAACCTTCTCGTCACCGGCGGCGATGTGATGATCTGAGAGGTCACGCCATGACGATGCATCAGGAGGCCGGTGAGCTCTCAGCACTGATCGACGTCCTCATCGAGGCGGCTCCGATGCTGGTTCGTCGGCATCGCGAGCATTTTGCCGCCGTCGACTGGGGCGCGGTGTCCGGGCGGCAGATCGACCGCCTGAACCAACGCTTCGTCCAGCATCGGACGGCAATGCCGGCCTGGCTTGCGAGAGAGATCGTTCTCGCCGGGCATAGAGCGCCGGACATGTTGCGAGACAGCCTGTCCGCCGAGCTGCGCATCCTCGACCAACTGGCGGCGGTGGCCGATGCAAGCGAACCGATCCCCGCGGATCTTGTGCGTCAGGCCGTGGAGATCGTGCAGCAGTCGAGCGACCCCGATGCCATCGCGGCCATTGTCGGCAGACTTGCCGCCGCGGGAGCCAGGCATGAGGCTTGTCGCGCCGCACTCGCAAACTGGCCGAGTATAGACAAGCCCTTGCGGCATGTGCGCCGCCTGCTGCCCGGCTATCGCGCGACCCTGCCTCAAGCTCCCGTGCGCATCGCCGGCTTCTCGACCACTTCGACATTCGCCGAAGCTCTGGTGCCGGCCTTCGCCGCGCACAGATCGGAAGAGCGTCGTGTAGGGAAAGAGTGTAGATCTCGGTGG
>CALFEM010000437.1 GCA_937950105.1 uncultured Alphaproteobacteria bacterium
GCCTTGCCGCGCCCCTCAAGGGCATGGGCACGGCGTTCTCGTCCTCCCTGCTCGGCCTTGCCGGATCACTGACGCTCGGCTTTCTCGAGTTGCAGGCGAGCCATGCCCACAACCGCTTCTACAACGAACTCGAAGAGTGGCTGTCGGGCATGACCGAGCTGACACCCGGCATGGCGGGCGGCTCCACCGATGCGATCAACCGGCAGCTCACCGCCACCCTGTTCGACGTGCAGCGCGTGCTGGAAGAGATGAACGCCCGCTTCGCCGCGGGCGAGCAGGCGGGCGAGTCTCTCGTCAGCAAGGACGTGCGCACGCTGGCGAGCGGCGTTACCGATCTCGTCACGCAGATGCGCGCCGAGCAGCAGGTGGTCCGCCAGTGGGTCGACGAGCAGGCCGTGCAGCAATCCGAGGTCGCCAACGTGCTGAAAGATCTGTCGCACGCGCTCGGCCGGAAGAAGGGTTGATGCCATGGCGCGCGGACGCGCGAGGCGCGGCGGAGACTACGGCGAGTTCTGGCCCGGCTATGTCGACGTGCTGTCGACGCTGCTGCTGGTCGTCACGTTCCTCATGTCGATCTTCATGGTGGCGCAGTATTTCGCCGGCCAGGAAGCGAGCGGCAAGAACGACGCCCTGAAGCGGCTCGACCGCCAGATCGCCGAACTGACCAGCATTCTCGCGCTCGAGAAGGGCAAGTCGAAATCGGCGACCGACGAGCTTGCCGCGCTGCAGGCGACGCTCGCCGCGCTGAAGGACGAGAACGCGCGCATATCGGGCTCGGCGCTCTCGGGCGACGAGCAGGCGAAGGCGCAGGCCGAGCGCATCACGGCGCTGAGTTCGGAAGTCGAAGGCCAGAAGAAGATCTCGGACGACGCGCTCGGCAAGGTCGATCTGCTCAACCAGCAGCTGCTCGCGCTCAGGAAGCAGATCGCCGCGCTCAACACCGCACTCGAAGCCAGCGAGAAGAAGGACCAGGACAGCCAGGAACGCATCAAGGACCTCGGCAGCCGACTCAACGCCGCGCTGGCGCGTCAGGTGCAGGAGCTGCAGCGCTACCGTTCGGATTTCTTCGGACGCCTGCGCGAGCTGCTCGCCGAGCGCAAGGACATCCGCGTCGTCGGTGACCGCTTCGTTTTCGAAAGCGAGGTGCTGTTTCCCTCAGGCCAGGCGACCATGACCGCCGAGGGTACGCCCGCCATGGAGCAGCTCGCCAAGGCGATCAACGAGCTGTCGGCGCAGATCCCGCCGGAGATCGACTGGGCCTTGCAGGTCGACGGCCATACCGACAACCGCCCGATCGCCTCGCCGCAATTCCCGTCGAACTGGGAGCTGTCGACGGCGCGCGCCGTCTCGGTGGTCAAGTTTCTCGTGGCGCAGGGCGTGCCGGCCAAGCGCCTCGTCGCCGCCGGCTATGGCGAATTCCAGCCGATCGAGCAGGGCCAGGACGAGGACAGCCTGCGCAAGAATCGCCGCATCGAGCTGAAGCTCACCAACCGGTGAAGCCGGGTTCGGCCTGACGTGCGACAGCAGGAGAACCTTTCGTTAACCGCTGTTCGGAGCAGTTTATCAAGGAATTTCATTTCAATATTACTGCCGACACCGCGAGAATAACTCTTCGACGTCGGAATATTTGAAATGATGATCCCTGACGTTCGCCTGTTTGGGCGTGATGAGCGAGCCAGCGTCCTCATTGTCTTCGGCCTCATGGCCTTCGTCGTTCTTGGTCTGGCTGGTGTCGCAGTGGACTACACGCGCGCAACGAACGTCGAGGCGCGCATCCGCGACTCCCTCGACGCAGCGGTGCTCGCGGCCATCAAGCAGGACGTCAGCCAGCGTCAACGAACGGCGGAAAAGGTGTTCGCCCGCAACCTCGGCACGCCGGCTGGTCTTGTGGTCAATCTCGAGTTTGCCAGCACGGGACCGACCACCTACTCCGGCACCGCCCGGGCAACGATGAAAACCTCGATCGCCGCTGCGATCGGGATCGACGCATTTCCGATTGCGGCCTTTGCCGAAGCCCGGATCACCGACAGCGGCAAAGCCTGCATCCTCGTTCTCAGCACCACCGCACCGCAGGCGCTGCTCGTCAACGGCGGTGCCAACGTCGTCGCGCCCGACTGTGAGGTTCACGTCCACTCGGCGGCCTCCCCGGCCGCAGTCTTCAATGCCGGCACCAGCCTCGACACCAGGCGCATCTGCATCAAGGGCACGAACATCCTCGACAACGGCGGTCATCACCCCAATACGAACACCAGCTGCAGTCCATCCGCCGATCCCTACGCCGGGCGTTTTCCGGAGCCGGCAAGTGCCACGTGTGATTTCTCGGACCTCAATCTCAACGGTGGCAACGTGAACCTGACACCGGGCGTCTATTGCGGCTGGGTGAACTTCAACAACGCACCGAACGTGACGTTTGCCCCCGGCGTCTACATCATCAAGAACGGCGGCTGGAACGTCAATGCGGGCAACTGGAGCGGTGATCGCGTCACCTTCTATTTTGCCGACACGTCCAAAATCCAGTTCAACAGCGCGGTCGCCGCGCGCCTGACGGCGCCGACATCCGGCCCTTACGAGAACGTCATCATCACCGAGAAGCCAGGACTTGCCACGTCGCACTTCGTGCTCGACGACTCGCGCGGTTTCGACGTGCGCGGCCTGATCTATCTTCCGAGCCGAGACACCATCTTCAATTCGGCCTCGGGCCTGCAGGCCAAGGATTTCACGATCGTCGTCAACACCCTGATCCTCAACCAGACGAACTGGAACCTCGAGTCGACCACGACCGAAATTGCAGGCGGTGGCGACGGCGTGCCGCGCCTGATCAACTAGGTTCGCCGAGCCACGGCGTCGTCCAGCCGAGGCCGGCAAGCGTCCCGGCGCGCGGGCGGTACTCGCAGCCGACGAAGCCGTCGTAGCCGGTCGCATCGATCGCTGCGAACAGAGCGGGCACGTCGAGTTCGCTCGGGGCCGGTTCGCCGCGATCGGCCGGACCAGCGATCTGATAATGCGCAACGAGCGGCGCGTAATCGCGGATCGCCTGCAGCGCATCCCCTTCCATGCGGTGGCGATGGTAGAGGTCGAGTTGCAGGCGCAGGTTGGGCATGCCGACGGCGGCGATGATCTGCGCGGCCTCCTGCGTGGTCGACAGCAGATAGCCCGGCATGTCGAAGGTATTGATCGGCTCAATCAGGATGTCGACGCCATGCGGGCGCGCGCGCTCGGCGGCGTAGGCGAGATTGCGGACGCAGGTTCCGAGGTCGGCGCCGTGCGTGGTGAGGCCCGCCATCGCGTGCAGGCGGCGGCAGTCGAGCGCGTCGGCGTAGCCGAGAGCCTGTTCCACTGCGGCGCGGAAGTCGTTCGTGCGTGCGGCAAGCCCTGCGAGGCCGCGTTCACCCGCGTCCCAGTTTCCCGGCGAGATGTTGAACAGCGCCAGCTCGAGGCCGTTGTCGTCGAGTCGCTGCCTGAGATCGCGGGCCGGATACGCATACGGGAACAGGAACTCGACGGCAGTGAAGCCGGCGGCACGCGCCGCGGCGAAGCGGTCGAGGAAATCGAGCTCCGTAAACAGGAACGAGAGGTTGGCGGCGAGGCAGGGCATGGGGGAGGTTCTGGGTTCCAGGGACTAGGGACTAGGGACTAGGGACCAGGTTTTGGAAGTCGGGGCGCCTCACCAGTCTCCCTTCGACGACCGCTGCCGCTTCACCTCGCCGCGCTTCGTCTTGCCCTCTAGGCGCCGTGTCTTCGAGGCGAGCGTCGGCCGCGTCTTGATGCGCGGCTTCGGCGGCACCGCCGCTTCACGGATCAGCTCGACGAGCCGCTGGCGGGCGTCGTCGCGGTTGCGGTCCTGGGTGCGAAACTGCTCGGCCTTGATGACGAGGATACCGTCGTCCGTCATGCGCCGCCCGGCCAAGCGGACGAGGCGCTGTCGCACGGCCGGCGTCAGCGCCGCCGAGTTGCGCACGTCGAAACGCAGCTCCACCGCCGTCGATACCTTGTTGACGTTCTGCCCGCCCGGTCCCGACGCGCGCACGAAGCGCTCTTCCAGCTCGCGCTCGTCGATCTCGATGCGCTCATCGACCTTCAGCATCGTGCATCATCCGTTATTGCGGCCGATGTTCCAGTAATCGCCGCGAAAATAGAGCAGCGGCTCGGCCTCGGCACTGACCCGCCCCGCGACCACGTTGCCGATGAAGATCGAGTGCGTGGTGAAGCGGTGATGCTCGATCAGCCGGCAGTCGAGATTGGCGAGCGCCCCATCGAGCGCCGGCGCCCCGGTTTCGAGCCGCGACCAGTCCGAGCCTTCGAACCGCGCGGCGCCCCGCACGCCGCTCGCCCCCGAGAAGCGCTCGGCCACGTCCTGCTGGTCGGCAGCGAGAATGCTGACGGTGAACTTGCGCGCGGTGACGATCAGGTCGTGGGCTCCGGCCGTGCGATGGATGCAGACGAGGATGGTCGGCGGGCTGTCGGACAGCGACGAGAAGGCCGTCGCCGTGAGCCCCCCGCGCACGCCGTCGTGCTCCGTGGCGACGACCGTCACGGCACCGGCCTGATGGCGCATCAGCGCGCGGTAACTGTCGGCTGTAATGCCGGCACTCGGCGGGCTTCGGTCCATGAGGGTCACGAGCGTCGATCCTGAGCACGTCGATAACGAGCGGTTGCCCTACATATAGGCATTCGCGACGCGGCAGATAGGAAATCCTCGCGGATCGGGAAATGGCGGCGGCTCACCGCCA
>CALFEM010000438.1 GCA_937950105.1 uncultured Alphaproteobacteria bacterium
CGGTCGTCGCGGCGACGATGGCGGCGGCAAGGACGAACTTTCTCAACATGCAGGACTCCTTTGGTTGGTGGGGTCTAGAAGGCTTCGGCGTGAGCAAGTTCTCCCTCGGTCTGCTGCAGCTCTTCGAGCGGCTTGCGACCGAATAGGAGGAACAGGGTCGGGGTCAGGAAGGCGTCGAGCAGGGTCGCGCTGACGAGCCCGCCGAAGATCGTGATGGCAACCGGATTGAGCAGCTCCTTGCCCGGCTCGTCGGCTCCGATCATCAGCGGCACGAGGGCGATTCCGGCGGCAAGCGCCGTCATCAGTACGGGCGTCAGGCGCTCAAGCGTGCCGCGAATGATCATGCGGCGCCCGAACTGTTCGCCTTCAAACAGCACGAGGTTTATGTAGTGGCTGATCTTCAGGATGCCGTTGCGCGTGGCGATGCCGGCGAGCGTAATGAACCCGATGGCGCTTGCGACGGAGAACGGCTGGCCGGCGATCATCAGAGCGATGACGCTGCCGATGAGCGCAAGCGGCACGTTCCCCATGATGATCAGGGCGAGGATCGCCGATTTGTAGCGCGAATAGAGCACCACGAAGATCAGCAGCAGCGATATCAGCGACAGCGCGGCGATGAGCTGCGACGCCTGCTCCTGGGCCTGGAACTGGCCTTCGAGCCGCGTGAAGTAGCCTTGCGGCAGCTTGGTCGCTTCGATCTCTCTGCGGATGCCGGCGACAATGGCGGCCATGTCCGAGCCGTCGGTATTGGCGAACACCGCGATGCGGCGGCGGCCATCCTCGCGCTGGACCTGATTTGGGCCGTCGGTCTCGATGATCTCGGCGAAGGTCTTGAGCGGCACCCGCCCCGCCGGGGTCTCGACCAACAAGTCCGCCAAAGCCCGCGTGGTGCGGTCGCGATCCGCGAGGCGCAGCACGACGTCGAAGCGGCGGCTCTCGTCGATGATCTGTGAGACGACGCGGCCGTTGGACAAGGTTTCGAGCGCCTCGGTGACGGCAGCCGGCGTCAGGCCGTAGCGCACGGCGGCATCGTAGTTGACCCGCACCTGGAGCTGCGGGATCCGCACCTGCTTCTCGGTCTGCAGGTCGACAACGCCGGGAATGCCCTTCAGCCGCCGCTCGAATTCGGCTGCCAGCGCCAGAAGCGTGTCGAAATCGTCGCCGTAGATCTTGAGCGCGAGTTGCGCACGCACGCCCGACAGCATGTGATCTAGGCGGTGGGCGATGGGCTGGCCGACGATGATGCTGGCGGGCAGCACGGTCAGGCGGTTGCGGATGTCGGCGAGCACCTCCTCGCGTGAGCGTTCCGAACGCTTCAGGTCGACATCCAGCTCGCTGTTGTGAACGCCCTCTGCGTGCTCGTCGAGCTCGGCGCGGCCCGTGCGCCGTCCGACCGAATGCACCTCCGGCACTTCCATCACGATCTTTTCGGCGATGCGGCCGATGCGATCGCTCTCGGCGAGGCTGATCCCCGGCTGCAGGATGACGCTGACCAGAACCGTGCCCTCGTTGAAGGACGGCAGAAAGGCGCGCGGCAACAGCGTCGCGAAGAATGCAGCTGCGGCGACCGCTGCGATGGGAAATCCGACGACAAACGTCGGGCGGTCGAAGCACCACTTGAGGCCACGCTCCTGCCAGCGCTTCAGCACGCGCACGACGGGGCTCTCGTGCTCGGCCAGATGCTTCATGCGCGGGATAAGCCAGTATGAGAGCACCGGCGTCACGGTGATCGAAACCAAGAGACTCGCCAGGATCGAGACGATGAAGGCGATGCCGAGCGGCGCGAACAACCGGCCTTCGATGCCGGACAATGCGAACAATGGGATGAACACGAAGATGATGATCGCCGTCGCGTAGAGGATGCCCGACCGGACCTCGTTGGTCGCGGCGGCGACAACCTCCTGTGTGCCGCGATGGTCATGACCTGCTGCGGCCCGGTGCTGCTTCAAGCGCCGGTATATGTTCTCGACGCCCACCACGGCATCGTCCACCAGCGCGCCGATGGCGATGGCAAGCCCACCCAGCGTCATGGTGTTGATGGAAAGACCGAAGAGCTGGAACACGATGACCGTCATCATGACGGACAGAGGGATGGCCATCAGCGAGATGAAGGTCGTCTGCCAGTTGAGCAGGAAAGCGAACAGCACGAGCGTGACGACCACGAGCGCCTCGATCAGCACCTTCTTGACGTTCGAAATCGAGGTCTCGATGAAGGTCGCCTGCCGGAACTGGACGTCGGTGACCTTGACGCCTTGCGGCATCACGCGCTGCAGTTCCGGCAGCATGCGCTCGATCTCCTTCGTGATGGTGACCGTATCGCCGGTGGGCTGCTTCTGAACCGCCAGGATGACGGCGGGCCCGCCATTGAGCCCGGCGTCGCCGCGCTTGGTGCGGGCGGCGAAGTCGACCTCGGCGACCTGACTGAGAACCACCGGCTGGCCCTTGCGGTAGGCGACAACGAGGTTCTGCAGATGCTCGATCTTTGTCGTGCGACCGATGTTACGGATCAGGAACTCGCGCGCCTGCTGGTCGACGAACCCGCCGCCCGTGTTGGCGCCGAAAGACTTGAGCGACTTCTCGATGGCCTCGAAATCCACGTCGAGGCTGGCCATCCGCCGCGTGTCCGGAACGATGCGATATTGCCGGACCTCGCCGCCGATCGGGACGACCTGTGAGACGCCAGGCACGGTCAAGAGCTGGCGCCGCACGACGAAGTCGGCGATCTCACGCAGCTTCATCGCGTTTTCGGTCGTGCTCGACATGGCAATCAGCATGATCTCGCCCATCACCGACGAGATCGGCCCCATCTGCGCGTGAACGTTGGCCGGCATCTGGTCTCGCACGAGCTGAAGTCGCTCGGCCACCTGCTGTCGGGCGAGGTAGATGTCGGTCTGCCAGCTGAACTCGATGTAGACGATCGACAGGCCTACGCCCGAGACAGAACGCACACGCGTCACACCCGGCATTCCGTTCATCGCCGTTTCGATAGGTGTCGTGACGAGGAGTTCCACCTCTTCAGGGGCTAGCCCCTCGACCTCCGCAATGAGTGTCACTGTCGGCCGGTTGAGGTCTGGAAATACGTCGACCGGCAGCTTGGTCAGCGTCACCGCGCCATAGAACATCACGATCAGCGCGCCGATCAGGACGAACAGGCGGTTGGCAAGACTGCCGCGAACTATGGCGTCGAACATGGCTGGACCTCACCGCACCTGATTGATGAATTCGGCACCGTCGACGACGATGCGCAGCCCGTTGGTGAGCCCGTCCGTGACCAGAACGCGCTGACCGTCGAGCGGCGCCGTGCGGACAGCCTTCGCGGCAAATTTCTCGGGCCCGAGCTTTTCCCAGACCTGAGGCAGACCGTTCGCGGCGCGAACAACCGCCGCCTCGGGCAGCACGATCCCCGGCGTCGTCGATTTCGCCTGCACCAGCACCGGGACGGACCGGCCGATCGAAAGGGTTCCAGTGAACTTTTCGACCTTGAACAGCAACGGCAGCGACTGCTGTTTCAGTTCCGGCGCACGGCCGAGGAACTTGAGCGGCACGCTCTGCCCTTGCGCCACCACTGCATGAGCTTCGGTAATCGCCTTCTCGTCGATAGATGCGAAGCCGACAGCCTCGATCCACAGCCGCTCTGGATCGACGATCTCGAACAGCACCTCGCGGGCATCGACCACTTGGCCGGTCCGCACATTGGCGGCGGCAATGATGCCGGCAACTGGCGCGAGCAATTTCTCCTTGCCGAACAGCGAAGGGGAGAGCGCCGTGCGGCGCTCGCGCAACGACTTCAATTCCGAGCGCGCTTGATCGATGTCGGCCTGCGGCACGCTGCCGACCAGCTTGTTCAGTCGAGCCACCTTCTGCTCGGCCTGGGCGATGCTGCCATCGAGTTCTGCAAGTTGCTGTCCGACCGAACCGCGCTCGACCGAGCTGACGGTCGGCACGAGGGCGGCCAGCACATCGCCTTTGGCGACCCGCTGCCCGACGAAAGCGATCTCGATATCATCGACCTCGATCCGTCCCGCGAAGGGGGCCTGCACGCGCCCAGAGGCCCTGGGATCGGCGATGACCGTCCCCAGAAGCTCGGTCGACTGCGGCGCCGTGATGCTCGAGGTCGAAGCCGTGCGTATGCGCAACAGCCGCTGTGCGGGCTTGGGCATGAACACGCTGCCGTCGGCCTGCCGGCGCGGAACGTTGCCGCCCGCCGGAGCCGCACCGCCCCCATCCCCATGATCGTGTCCCGGGCCGGCGCGCGCGGCATCGAGAGAGGCGCCGAGAGCCACGAAGCCAGCGAGGGCGAATGCCGCCGCCTTGCCGACAATTCTCGGCGCGGGCTTGCTTGCTGGTTCGGTCGCGGCGGCCGTCGGATCGTCGAACGGGGCTCGCGCAGGTCTGAAGGCGAAGGACAGGAAGAACCCGAGTGCGGCGGCGATTGCGCTCCAGACCCACAGTTCGACCCGCATCAGAAGCGCCTTGAAGTCGAGCGGTGCGGCCTTCGCGGTAACTTCAGGGCCGTGGATGTCCAGAGTGCCATTGAGCAGATCGGTGATCGTCGGCGTCGTGACCGTGAATACCAGAGCCTTGACGCCGGGCTGATCGACCCAGTCGGCCTCCAGCTCATAGACGCCATTGCCCTTGGGCATGGCCTCGGCCTTGTGCTTGCCGTCGGCCTCGACCACGATCTTTGCTCCGTCGATCGGCTCGTTGGTGACCGGCGCGTCGAGATAGATGGTCAGCTTGTGCCCTTCGGCCGTGGCCACCAGCTCGATGTCGGGCGTTACGCTCTCGATACGTGGAATATCTGCCGCGGCCTGAGCCGCTCCGCCGCTGTCTCCATGATCGTGACCGGCTCCGGCAAGCGCCGTTGCGGCTGACGTCAGGAGGGCGAACAAGAAAACGAGACTGCGTGTCATGGCTCGATACCTTGAGCTTGATTGATTTCGGATTGGGCACGCTCGACGGCGATCCGCGCGAGCGCTCGGGAATTGGCGGCGTCGAACATCTGGACGCGGGCGCGTATCAGCTCGCTGAGCGAAGTCTGCCCGGCCTGCTGCGATTTCTCGATCAGCACCACAGCCGCAGAGAGCTGGGTATGGCGCCTCTCCAGCGCCGCGAGTTGCTTCTTCGCGCCGTCGAGCTTGGCGCGCGCCTTGGCGACTTCGCTCTTGATCATGCGCTCGGCGGCATCCAGTTCCGCCTTTGCGGCAATGATTGCCCCATCGGCGCTGGCCCGCTTTGGAGCGTTCACGGCATCGTACGCGAACGGGATCTTCACCCGTGCGCCGATCTGCGTGTTGTAGGCCTCGTCGCGGTCGCCGCGATCTGTTTTAGTCGTCAACGCAAACTCGGGCCGATCGCGGTCCACAACCTCGACAAGATGACGTTCCGATTCTGCCTTGGAGACCGCGGCGGTCAGCGCGATCACAGTCGGGTGCGTGCCCGAGCGCCTGCCGATCACCTCTGAAAAGCTGGCGGGTGGTCGCAGGCCGGTCCTGCCGTCGAACTGGACCAGAGCCTCGTTCAATTCGCCGCGCCGCGCCGCCACGGTGGCCTCTGCGTCGCTCAGCTCGGCTTCGGCGATCAGCGCATCCACCTCCGCAGCCTGTCCAGCAATCACGCGCCGGCGCGTATCGGCAGCAAGAGTTCTCGCGATCGCAAGGCGCCGCTCGGCAAGGGACAGCTTCTCGCGTGCCTCCGCGAACTCCCAGTAGGCATCACGTACGATCTTGGCGATCTCCATGCGCTTCCTGGCTAGCTCCGCCTCGAGCGCCAGCAGTGCGTGGTCTGCGGCGTGAGCAGTGGCACTGCGCTCGCCGGGTAGCCAGATCGGGAACGCCGCCTCGGTCGCAAACTCCCGCGCGCCCCGCCCGGTCGTCAACGCGTCGGAGTCTGTGCTTACGGAAACCGACCAGCCGCCGGGCAAGAGAGCGCCGGTCGCGTCGCGCTTGATCGCCTGCTCCGGCATCCGGGCGAGCAACGCCTGGATCTCGGCGCTGCGCTCGACGGCGGCCTCGAACGGACCGGTTAGTGAAGAAGCATTGGCGGTCGAAGATAGTGCAGCAAATGCTGCAAATGCGACGAGCCAAATGCCCGAAGTCTTTCGGTTCATACCCGATCATCCCTGCTCATGACGACAAGGGACGCGGCGCAAGCCGCATCCCCTGGGATCAAGCAGGGATTCGGGGTGGTCT
>CALFEM010000439.1 GCA_937950105.1 uncultured Alphaproteobacteria bacterium
ACTTTTGTGACAGTTTTGTGACGGCCGGACGATAGCCACTTTGCCACGCTTTGCAATCACCGATCACGCCGACAACACTTGCGGCACACCGGAAACGCGGCGGTGTGTCCTAACACGCGCAAGGGCTGCCTTACCCCGAGGCGACCACCAAAGACGGCCTCAGCCTGAAGCGACGACAGAAAGCCGCTCCGCCCGCGAGCCAGAACAAAACGCTTAGCCCTCACCCTGGGGCGGGAGCGCAAACGTCCCTCGAAGGGCGAGGGCGGGTGGTGTCCTCGCCAGCCAGCGAAGAGAAGGCGGCCGGTGGCCAGCCCCCCCCGACAAAAAGGCCGCCGGCATTCCTGCCGGCGGCCTGAGCTTTTCAGGCTGTTGCCTGAACGGGATTTACTTCCACTCGCGAATGTCGACGAAGTGGCCGGCAACGGCGGCAGCGGCGGCCATCGCCGGGGAGACGAGGTGCGTGCGGCCCTTGTAGCCCTGGCGGCCTTCGAAGTTGCGGTTGGAGGTGGAGGCGCAGCGCTGGCCGGGCTTCAACTGGTCCGGGTTCATGCCGAGGCACATCGAACAGCCGGGCTCACGCCACTCGAAGCCGGCCGCCTTGAAGATCTTGTCGAGACCTTCCGCTTCCGCCTGCTCCTTCACCAGACCGGAGCCCGGAACCACCATCACGTAGGCGAGATTGCTCGCCTTCTGCTTGCCGGCGACGATCTTCGCCACCGCGCGCAAATCCTCGATGCGGCCGTTGGTGCACGAGCCGATCCACACCACGTCGAGCGGGATGTCGGTGATCTTCGTGCCGGGCTTGAGGCCCATGTAGTCGAGCGCGCGCACCATCGAGGCGCGCTTGTTCTCGTCCGCGACCTTGGCCGGGTCCGGCACCACGCCGGCGATCGAGACGACATCCTCTGGCGAGGTACCCCAGGTCACGATCGGCGGCAGCGCGGCGGCGTCGAGCTTGACGACGCGGTCGAAGTGCGCGCCCTCGTCCGTCTTCAGCGTCTCCCAGTACTTCATCGCCATATCCCAGGCGGCGCCCTTCGGCGCCTTCGGGCGGCCCTTGATGAAGGCGTAGGTCTTCTCATCCGGCGCGATCAGGCCGGCGCGGGCGCCGCCCTCGATCGACATGTTGCAGACCGTCATGCGGCCTTCCATGCTGAGCGCGCGGATGGCCTCACCCGCGTACTCGATGACCGAGCCGGTGCCGCCGGCCGTGCCGATCTCGCCGATGATGGCGAGGATGATGTCCTTGGCGCCGACGCCGGGAGGGCACACGCCGTCCACCTGGACGAGCATGTTCTTCGCCTTCTTCTGGATCAGCGTCTGCGTGGCGAGCACGTGCTCGACCTCGGACGTGCCGATGCCGTGCGCGAGTGCGCCGAAGGCGCCGTGCGTGGAGGTGTGGCTGTCACCGCAGACGATGGTGGTGCCGGGCAGCGTGAAGCCCTGCTCGGGGCCGACGACGTGGACGATGCCCTGGCGCTTGTCGAGCTCGTTGTAGTACTCGACGCCGAAATCGCGCGCGTTCTGCGCCAGCGTCTCGACCTGCACGCGGCTGTCCTCGTCGGCGATGCCGTGCGAGCGGTCGGTGGTCGGCACGTTGTGGTCGACGACGGCCAGCGTCTTCTCCGGCGCGTGCACCTTGCGGCCGGACATGCGCAGCCCCTCGAACGCCTGCGGGCTCGTCACCTCGTGGACGAGGTGGCGGTCGATGTAGAGCAGGCAGGTGCCGTCCGGCTGGCGGTCGACAATGTGGTCGTCGAAGATCTTGTCGTAGAGGGTTTTGGCCATCGTCCTGTCCGGTGCGTGTCAGAGTTGCCGGAGTAGATAGCGCTGTCACGCGCGCTTCGCAAATCTCCCTGCCCGGCCCCTGCGGCACCCGGGGACTCCGCTCACCTTGCTCGCGCCCGGAGCTGGGCGAAGGCGCCCGCCTGCCGTTATGATCCGCACGCGTCGATAGACGGACCTCGAGTATCCGGTCGCAGGGGGGGACACGATTGCAACTCTCGTCCATCACGATCCAGGGCTACCGTTCGGTTCGCAGCGTCAGCCTGCCGGTGGCCCGTTGCAGCGTGTTCGTCGGAGCCAACGGCGTCGGCAAGACCAACCTGTACAAGGCGCTCGGCCTGCTGCGGGCAGCGGCCGAGGGCACGCTGACGCATGCGATCGCGGAGGAAGGCGGCATCGAATCGGTGCTCTGGGCGGGAGACCGGCGCCGGGGTGAGCCGGTGCGTCTGGTGCTGCGGGCCGAGTTCGACGAACTGAGCTACGGCGTCGAGGTCGGGCTGCCCGTGTACGAGGTGGTGATGGGCCTGCCATCACCGATGGAAGCAGCCTTCCTCACCGAACCGCGGATCAAGGAAGAACGGCTGGTGCTGCGGCGCGGACGGCGCGATATCGTCATGATGGAACGCAAGGGGCCGCTGGTGACGATGCGCAACGACAGCGGGGTCCGCGAAAACATCCAGGACGCCGTGCTGCCGTCCGAAACGGCGCTGGCGTCGTTCCGCGATGCCGCGCGCTATCCCGAGCTGGACGAGGTGCGGCGCGCGATCCTCGGCTGGCGCCTCTATCACGATTTCCGCACCGACGCCGGATCGTCCATCCGTCAGCCCTGCCACGCCATCACCACGCCGACACTTTCGGCCGACGGGCACGATCTCGCCGCCGTGCTGGCCACCCTGTTCGTCATCCGCGAGGATACCGTCGACCTGGAGGCGGCCATCGACGACGCCTTTCCCGGTGCGCGGCTGTGGGCGAGGGACGAGGCCGGTCGCTGCCGCTTCACGCTGCAATTTCCCGACGTGCCGCGCGCGTTCGCAGCGCACGAACTGTCCGACGGCACGCTGAAGTACCTGTGTCTGCTCGGCGCGCTGATGGCTTATCGGGTGCCACCGCTGGTGGCGCTGAACGAGCCCGAGGCGAGCCTGCACCCTTCGCTTCTGCCGCCGCTGGCACGCCTGATCGCGAAGGCCGCCGAGCGGGCCAACATCTGGATCGTGACGCACTCGAGCGAACTGGCTGCGGCGCTCGCGTCAGAGGCCGGCGCGCGCCCGCGTCGCGTGATCAAGGACGCTGGCGCGACCTCCATCGAAGGGCTGAAGATCATCGGCGCCTTCGACGATGAGGATTGAGCCGCTTCCGCCGGTTACCTGCCAGCTGGCGGGTTGGAAAATCTCAATGACGCGGCGCGGTCGAGTAAACTAGAATAGTTCTAAACTATAACGGCCGAGTCAGGAAACGCATCCATGCTGTCCCGCTATTCCCTCCCCGGTTTCGGCTCGAAGCGGCGCTTCGATGACCTCAGCGAGCGCGAGATCCTGGCGCTGGCCATCTCGTCGGAGGAGGAGGACGGGCAGATCTATGCCGCGTACGCCGCGCGTCTGCGCGATCCCTACCCGGCCACCGCCAAGGTGTTCGAGGACATGGCGATGGTCGAGGACATGCATCGCCGCTCGCTGATCGAGATTTACAAGAAGCGCTTCGGTGACGTGATCCTGCCGCTGCGGCGCGAGCATGTGGCCGGCTACTACACGCGCTCGCCCGTGTGGCTGGTCGAGAACCTCGGACTCGAGCGGGTGCGCGAGGAAGCCGCCGACATGGAGCGGTCGGCGCATAAATTCTACGTCGATGCCGCCAAGCGCACGACCGACGCCGACACGCGCAAGCTGCTGGGTGATCTCGCCATCGCTGAAGCCGGCCACGAGAGGGCTGTGGAGCGCTCGATCGAGCGCCATCTCGACGGCGCAGCGCGTGGTGAGGAGGATGCCGCCGCGCATCGCCAGTTCCTGCTGACGTGGGTGCAGCCGGGCCTCGCCGGCCTGATGGACGGCTCCGTCTCGACGCTGGCGCCGATCTTCGCCACCGCGTTCGCGACCGGCAACACGTGGACGACGTTCCTCGTCGGGCTTTCCGCGTCGATCGGTGCCGGCATCTCGATGGGCTTCACCGAAGCGGTGCACGACGACGGCAAGCTGTCGGGACGCGGTGCGCCGTGGAAGCGCGGCCTCGCCTCGGGTGTGATGACGGCACTCGGCGGCCTTGGCCACGCGCTGCCGTATCTCATCCCGTCATTCTGGACCGCGACCGCGATCGCGCTCGTCATCGTGTTCGTCGAGCTGTGGGCGATCGTGTGGATCCAGAACAAGTACATGGAGACGCCGTTCCTGCGCGCGACCTTCCAGGTGGTGCTCGGCGGTGCGCTGGTGCTGGCGGCCGGCATCCTCATCGGCGGTTCGTGAGCGCGCCGGTATCGAACCCGGCGATGCCCGTCACGCAGGGAACAGCGGCGGCAAGCGCATTAACCATACTGTCGCTTCACCGGTGAGGATCGGCGCGAGCCCCCGCGCACGAGACCGGTGGAGCGAGTAACCCCATGCTGTCCCACCTGATCGAGATGCTGCAGTCGCCCGAGTCCTACGTGGCCGAATGGCGCGACGGCGAGCTTTTCATTCTGCCGGTGTCCGAAGCCTCGGCGGCGGTCAAAGCTTCAGGCTGCGCGCCTTGCTGACGAGAAAATCGCGCAAAACCTGCACCTTCTTGGACGTCTTCAGCTCCTCCGGATAGACGAACAGGAAGGGCAGGGTCGGCGGGTCGATCTCCGTCAGCACGGTGACGAGATCGGTTTCGCCCTCGACCATGTAGTCCGGGATCATGCCGATGCCGATGCCGGCGCGCACCGCGTACTTCAGGGCGACGACGGAGTTCGCCCTGAGGACGGGGACGCGGCTCGGCTGACCGGTGCGCCCGGCTGTCTCGATCCAGGTGATGGCGGCGAGATGCTGCGTCGGCACGCCGGCGTAGGAAATGACGCGGTGCTGGCCGCGATCGAGCGCCAGCAGACTTTCGGGCGCGCCATGCTTGCGCACGTACTGCGTCGAAGCGTAGGCGCGCACCTTCATCGAGAACAGCGGCCGCCGGATCAGGTCGGCCTGTTCCGGCTCGCGCGTCCAGATGGCGACATCGGCGGCGCGCATGGAGAGGTCGATCTGATCGTCCGACAGAATCAGCTCGATGCGGATTTCCGGGTAGAGGTCCATGAACTCGCGCAGGCGCTGCGTCAGCCAGACCGTACCGAGTCCGATCGGCGCCGAGATGCGCAGATCACCGCTCGGCTTGGTGGTGGTGTCGGCCAGCAGCGTCTCGACCGTCTGCAGCTTGATCATCACCTCGGCGACGGTGCGATAGAGCATTTCGCCCTGTTCGGTCAGGACGAGCCCGCGCGCGTGGCGGTGGAACAACGAGATCTCGAGGTCCTTTTCCAGCGCCGAAACCTGCCGGCTGACGGCCGACTGGCTCATGTGCAGCGCTTCGCCCGCGTGCGTGAAGCTGCCCGCCTCGGCGGCGGCGTGGAAGATGCGCAGCTTGTCCCAATCCATCACGGGAGCGGCTCCTGTTTGCGGCGTGCGTCCCGCGTCCGCCATATGCGCAACGGGCGGGCTCCCGCGAGGCTGGCGGACGTTATACCAGCCTACTGTTTGGCCAAAGCCTGAAGTTGCGGCATATGCCCACTCGCCAGGCTTGACGATCCGAGCAAGGACGACGCGGGCTGACAATCAATTATTTGGATATTTGAATGCTTTATGACAGGTGCCGGCTGACCTGGATGGGTCATGCTTTGGTCGATAGTGAAGGCGCTACTTGCCGCGCAGCACGCTCTGGTTGCGGGTTACGAGTTCGGGTCGCCGCTCGGTGGTGATGCGCACGGATTCCTGATGCTGCCAGGCAGCAATTCGCTTGTGATCGCCCGACAGCAGGACCTCCGGAATCGTGCGCCCTTCCCACTCTCGGGGGCGGGTATAAAGCGGGTGCTCGAGCAGTCCCGTTTCGAAGCTCTCGTGGGCAAGGCTTTCAAGGTCGCCGATGACACCCGGTAGCAGGCGCACGCAGGCATCCAGCAGCACCAGCGCCGCGACGTCTCCGCCGGACAGGATGTAGTCGCCGATCGATACCTCGCGCATGGCGCGCCCCTCGATGACGCGCTGGTCGACGCCCTCGAAGCGTCCCGCAAGAATCATGACGCCGGGACCATCGGCCAGTTCGTGCGCGAGGGGTTGCGTCAGCGGTTCGCCACGCGGGCTCATGTAGAGCAGCGGCAGCGCACCCGCGCCGGGCATGGCTCGCGCGTGATCGATCGCCGCCGCGATCACATCGGCGCGCATAACCATGCCGGCGCCGCCACCGGCCGGCGTGTCGTCGACGGTGCGGTGGCGTCCGAGGCCATGGTCGCGAATCTGTTGCGTGGTGAGCGACCATAGCCCGGCATCGCGTGCCTGACCCGCGAGCGAGAGACCGAGCGGCCCCGGAAACATCTCCGGGAACAGCGTCAGAATGTGCGCGCGCCACGCCGGGCGGCTCGGGTCCTGCGAGGGGAAGTGCGGCATTGCTGTTCGTCTCAGCCCATCGTTGCTGGCGCGCACCCTAATCACAAGCGGGACCGCGGGGAAGTCGACCATGACAACGCACCGAAATGAACTGGCCGAGGCGCTTCCCGTCGTGCCATCACATCAGCCAAGCTCGCAAGCGGGCGAATGATGACCTCAGCCTGAATCCCTCATGCAGAAGGACATCCGCCAATGGCCGCATCCGCATTGAGTGCATCTCCCCTCACGCCCGATTTCGCCGCCATCAAACAGCGCCAGCAGATGATCTGGTCGTCCGGTGACTACGCCGTCATCGGGACTACGCTGCAGATCGTCGGTGAGCAGTTGTGCGAGACGGTCGATCTTCGCGCCGGCAGCCGTGTGCTCGACGTCGCCGCCGGCAACGGTAACGCTACCATCGCGGCGGCACGCCGCTTCGCCCATGTCACCTCGACGGACTACGTGGGGCAACTTCTCGAACGCGCCAGGGAGCGCGCGGCCGCCGACCGTCTCGACGTCACCTTCGAGATCGCCGATGCCGAAGCGTTGCCCTACTCTGACGGCAGCTTCGACGTGGTGCTGTCGACGTTCGGCGTGATGTTCGCGCCGGATCAGCCGCAAGCGGCGCGCGAGATGCTGCGCGTCGTGCGGTCCGGCGGGCGCATCGGCGTCGCCAGCTGGACGCCGCAAGGCTTCATCGGCCAGTTGCTGAAGATCGTCAGTGGCTACGTGCCGCCGCCCGCAGGACTACAGCCGCCCACGCTGTGGGGCACACGCGGCCGGCTCGAGGAACTCTTCTCCGGTCAGCCGATGGAACTCCACGACCGCACGTTCGCCTTCCGCTATCGGTCGCCGGCCCACTGGCTGCACGTGTTCCGTACCTATTACGGGCCGACACATCGTGCTTTCGCGTCTCTCGACGCCGACAAGCAGTCGAAGCTCGAAGCCGACATCGTCGCCCTTCTCGGGCAGCACAATCGCAGCGGCGACGAGACGCTGGTGGTACCCAGCGCCTACGTCGAGGCCGTCATCACCAAGACTTGATGAACGAGCGGGATGCGGGGGCGCATTGGCAATGGCGCCCTCGCGCCCCCGCGACGGGTCCGGCGACGTTGTAAGTTGATCGCCGAGATCGGATATGCAAGATACATTCGAAATCACGAATGTTCTGCGGCTGGACCGCGAAGGAGCGATTGCAATGGACCTGCCCACCCGCGACGGCGACGGCTACCTCACCGACATCAACGATTGGACGCCCGAGGTCGGGCACGAGATGGCGCGCATGGATGGCGTCGAGATGACCGATCAGAAGTGGGAGCACATCCTGGCGGCGCGCGAGATGTACGAGGACCGCCAGACGGTGCCGCCGATCCGCAAGTTCGCCTCCGCCATCGGCGTCTCGACCGAGGAGCTTTACGGCGTCTGGCAGAGCGGCCCGATGAAGCTCATCACCAAGTACGGCGGCCTGCCGAAGCCGACCGGCTGCGTCTGAGCCAGAGCCGCCGGGGTCGCGGTTGCGATCTGTTGCCGGCGCAGCGGTCTGACGGGCCGCTGCGCCTATGCTATTTCAGCACCACGGTCGAGGGCTCGGCTGCCGGCAGGTAGATCTGCACGCAGTCGCCGGGGCCGGTCGTGGTCACCCAGGGATGCGTGCGGAAGGTGTCGAACGACTTCTTCTCGCCGGGGTTGAGGCCGCCGTAGCTCTTCTGCTGGCCCTTGAAGTCGATCCAGTTCAGTCCGCGGTACATGCCCGATTTGTTGACGAAGGTGATCTTGGTCGGCTCCTTCGAGTGCTGCGACCGCAGCTTCGTCATTTCGCTGCAGGCCCGCACGCCAGCCCGTGCCGACGACGGCACCGGCTGCGCCGAAGCGGCGGCCGCGCCGAGCAGCGATACGATCAGCGATGTGACGACGACAGGGTTCCGGCCGTTGGAGCGCATATTCGGACCTCATGGCATGACTGCTCATGCAACCTTACCATGAACGCTGTTCTGCGACTATGTGGCGATGCTGGGTCCGAACGACAGCAGAGCCGAACCACCGCCCTGCCCCTCACACGCCTTCGACGACGGTGATGTCGATGGAGCCGGCGCCCTGGCGCAGGGCCTTGGCGTCGGCGTATTCCTGCGAACGGGCATAGCCGATCGCGGCTTCGTAGCTCGGGAACTCGAGCACCACGTTGCGGGCGGTGCCGTTGCCCTCGACGATTTCGCACTTGCCGCCGCGCACGATCGGCACGCCGCCGAACTTGTCGAGCGCGATCTTCGATTTCGCGACGTACTGGCCCCACTTCTCGGCGTCGGTGACGGTGGCGTGGGCGATGACGTAACCCTTGGGCATGCTCGATCTCTCTGCTGTTCGTTGCTTTCTTCCTCTCCCCATGCAAGTGCAGGGGCATGGGGAGAGTGAAACAGTCGCTTGCGGTTCGCGCTATCTCACCACTCACCACTCACCACTACGCCAGCGCGTCGCGGATGTGGTGCATGAAGCTCAGGGCGGCGGCCTTGGGGTCGTCGGCCTGCGTGATCGGGCGGCCGACGACGATGTGGTCGGCACCGGCCGAGATCGCCCTGCCCGGCGTCATGACGCGCTCCTGATCGTCCATGGCGCTGCCTTCGAGGCGGATGCCGGGCGTGACGATCAGGAACTTCGGCCCGACCGCCTCGCGAATGCGGTGTGCTTCCTGTCCCGAGGCGATGACGCCGTCGAAGCCGGCTTCGCGCGCCATCCGGGCGCGATGCACGACGAGTTCACCGGGCGACATGCGGCTGCCCTGCTGTTCGAGGTCCTCGGCCGAAAGGTTGGTGAGAACGGTGACGGCGAGCAGCTTCAGCGGGCTCGCGCCACGCCCGCTCACCGCCGCGCGCATGGTCTTGAGATCGTGCCCGTGCACGGTGAGGAAATCGACGCCGAAGTCGGCGCAGTTGGCCACCGCGCGCTCCACCGTGTTGCCGATGTCGAGCAGCTTCATGTCGAGAAAGACGCGCTTGCCGCTGGCCTTCAGGTGGCGCGCGAAGTCGAGCCCGCCGGCGAACAGCAGCTCGAGCCCGACCTTGTAGAAATGCACGCCCTGATCGAGCGAGGCGACGAGCCTTGCGGCTTCCTCGACCGTCGGCATGTCGAGGGCGACGATCAGGCGATCCTTGAGCGCGATCTCGGTCATGGGGGCTCGCTTGAATTGTGTCTGATGGGCCGATCGGCCGCAGCCCCTGGAGCGCTATCCGATCAGACGGAACCGCCTTGCGGTTCACTGATCGGATGATGCTCTAGCGTCCGGCTGCGGTGAGGCCGGCTCGCAAACTAGAGCCTGATCGCCCGGGAGGGAAGCGCTCGCGCTGGCCTCGGGCAGGGTTTGCCCACGGCGACGCTCACGGCAACGGACCGGTCAGGTAGAGCGAGATGCGCAGGCCGCCGTGCGCGATCGGCGCCGAGGGCGGGCCGAACGGCAGGCCGGTGGCGCGGGCGAGCGTCGGTTCCGTCGCGACGATGCCGACGCGCCAGCCGGGAAAACGCGATTTCAGCGTCGCGCCGAGCGCGCGATAGAGCGGCGCCAGCCGGTTCTTGTCGCCGAGGCGCGCGCCATAAGGCGGGTTGACGATGACGAGGCCCGGCGGCCCCTCGGGCGGCGTCACCTCGCTGATCGGCCGCTCGGTGAACTCGGTGAAGGCCGAAACGCCCGAGCGCTCGGCGTTGGCGCGGCTGATGGTGATGGCGGCGGCATCGCGGTCGCTGCCGTAGAAGCGCACGGCCGGCGTGACGGCAGGCGCCGCGCCGGTGGCGCGCATGGCTTGCCAGGCTGCGGCGTCGAACGTCGCCAGTTGCTCGAAGGCGAAATGGCGTTCGCGTCCGGGCTTCAGGTTCGCCGCCCATTCCGCCGCCTCGATGACGAACGTGCCGGAGCCGCACATCGGATCGAGCACCGGCTCGGCGCCCGTGTAGCCGCACATCCTGAGCAGCAGGGCCGCCATGGTCTCGCGGATCGGCGCCGTGTTGACGGCCTCCTTGTAGCCGCGCTTGTGCAGCAGCTCGCCGGACGTGTCGATGGCGATGGAGCAGACGTCGTTGTCGATGCGCACCCGCACGCACACCTCGGCATCCGGTGAGATCGGTGCGCCGAGACCGGCGCGGATGGCGTTGCCGACGCGCTCCTCGGCGGCACCCGTGTGATAGACGCGCGAGGCGTTGCAGGTCGCCTCGACACGCACCGGCACGTCGGCGCGCAGCACCTCGCGCCAGGCCACCTGTGCGGCGCGCTTTTCGAGCTCGGCGAGGGTCGGCGCGCGGAACGTCGCGACGTGTGCATTGACGCGACCGGCACCGCGCAGCTCGAGGTTCGCCTTCCACACCTCCCGCCAGGAGCCTCGCACGGTGACGCCTCCGGGCACCGCCTTCGACGCCTTGAAGCGATGCGTGCGCACTTCCGCCAGCAGCGCGTCCTCGAGCCCGGGCGCCGCCTGCAGGAAGATTTCGAAGTCGCCCGCGCGATCCTTGCTCATGCCGGTATCGCCATGCGGCCGCTCATGGGGCGGCGGGCGCGGGCGCGCTCGTCAGGCGGTAGCCGACGCCACCGGCGATCTGGTGCGCGGTGAGCGTGGTCGAGAAGCCGCCGTAGGCCGGCTTTTCGTTGTTCCACCAGGCGAGGAACTGGCGCAGCAGGTCGCCCGGCAGGTTGAAGTTCTTCCAGCTTTCGTTGCCGGTCAGCGCGCCGGTGATGGACGCCCAGCTGAACTTGTACTCGATGTAGTAGGAGAGGCGGCCGACGCGGAACTCGACGCCCGCGAACGCCTGCGCGGCGGGGCCTGCATACTGGTATTCATTGGTGCGGTTCTCGAGCTTCTCGCCCTTGAACCAGACCTCGACGTGGGGTACCGCGACGCCGGCGCCGGCGCCGACATAGGGGCGGACCTTCGGCGACAGGCCGGAGAAGCGCACAATGCCGTTGAACAGCAGCACGTTGTGGCCGTGCGTGAACTCGAAGCGGTCGAACAGGTCGGTGAGCTTCAGCTTGGCGGGGGCAGGCTGGCCCTTCAGCGTACCCTCGGTCTCGACCTCCTCGATGATGCCGTTCTTGATCTTTCGCCCGTGCGCGCCTTTGCCGAGCCGCGCCACCGCCTTGTTGTGCAGGAAGTCGATCATGAAGCCGCTCGATCCGTACCAGTGCATCGAGCGCACGCCACCGTCGATCGGCGGCATGATGGCGTCGCCGTCCCAGCCCATGCGTTTGAGCTTGATGTCGGTGCCGTCGTTGCGCTGCATGTGGACGTCGCTGCGGTAGTAGAACGGCTGCGAGATGTAGAAGCTGGCGACCACCTCGCGGTCGAG
>CALFEM010000440.1 GCA_937950105.1 uncultured Alphaproteobacteria bacterium
CGTCGCCAGCGCCAGCCGTTGAGCGAGTGCATCCGCAGCCACGCGCTCAAACGCCGAGACGTACGGGCAGTTCGTTGCGGAAGCGCTCGATCTCGCTCAGCGCCCGCTTGAGCCGCGTGCGATCGCGTGCCGACAGTTTCTCCACCACGACGTAGTCGGTGATGGGCCGGCCTGCGCGCGCATCCTCGATCTGGCGTATCAGGATGAGACCGACAATGACGCGGAAGCAATCGACGAGCGTCTCGACCTCGTCCTTCTGCAGCGCTCCCGCCTCCGTCAATGCCGCAAGGCGGCCGGTTGTCGACGTCGCGTCGATGCCGGCCATGAGCGACAGCAGGCGCGCGCCTTCGACCAGCGGCAGCGTTCCGCGCATTTTCAGGTTGATGACGCCCTCGACTTCGTACTCGCTGGTTTCGCGCTTCAGGAAGCCGAACCAGTTGAGGGCGACGGTGTGGTCCTGCTCGATGCCATAGAGTTCGCGCACGAACTGCGGCGTCTGGCGCATGGCCGCGATCATGTGACGGCGCAGATCGCTGACCAGCGTCTCGTCCCCGGCGACGCACGCCACGTCGAGCAGCACGTCGCTGTTCAGCAGGTGGATCGGCTGGCGCCGCTGCGCCCAGATCGCCACCTGCTCGCGCCATTCGCCGAGCGACTTGCGCCACACCGGATTGGTGGCCATGACGTTGCCCTTGCACAGCGCGAAGCCGATGCGGTCGAGCGTCATGGTCAGCCGCTCGGCCAGCGCGATGAAATAGCTCTCGACGGCGGGGTAGCTGGCGGGGTCATGATCGGCGATGACGAGGCCGTTGTCCTGGTCGGGATCGATCAGGCTCTCGCGGCGCGCGGCCGACCCCATGACGATGAGCGCGAACTCGGCCGGTGGCTTACCCCAGCCGTCGGCGGCGAGATCGGCGAGCGCGATGTCGAGCGCGCGCCGGTGCAGCTCGGCATTGACGTCGGAGAGCGTGGCGATGATCTGCTCTTCGGGCACGCCCTCTGCGAGCATGCGGGCGGCAGTTGTGGCAGCGGCGGAGCGAATGCGCGCAAGCGACGCGACGCTGGACGCCTCGGCGAGCTGGCTCGCGATCTCGAAGGCGGGCGTGGCGCCCGCGAGCAGGACATCGGTGAGTGTGACGAGGCCGAGAAAGCGGCCGCGCACGTCGGTGACCGGCAATGCCGAAAGACGCTCGCGGCGCAACGCCACCACCGCATCGAGCAGCGGGCGATCGCCGGGAATCGCGGAGCGCCGCTCGGCGGTGAGTTTGGCGATGCCGTCGTTGGGCTTCACGCCGCGCTCGATCCACTCGAGCACGTCATTGGCTGTGAAGGCGCCGAGCAGCCGACCGTCAGAGGCGACGATGGCCGCGACGCCGCGAGTGGCGCGCAGGCGCTCGATCGCATCGGCGAGCGTCGCATCGGCGGGAAGGATGGCTGCCGCGGCCGTCACATGGTCGCGCACCTTGGCCTGGAACAGTCGTGTCGGCTCGTGAATGGCGGGCACGTTCTCGATCCCCGGCGTCGGAAGCTGAACTTCGGTGCAGTGCTGGTGACGATCCTCGCCGCGCGTCTCCCTTCCGATGTCGGCCGCGCAAAGGCGGCTCAGAACTTGTCGCCGAGCCGGCGCTCCTTGAGCATGCGGTCCGAGATCGTCACCGCCTCGCCGAACGTCTTGATGCCGCGATCCTCCATGACGTCGAGCAGGCGCACCCAGAGCGCCGCTGTCGCCAACGCGTCGCCGAGCGCCGTATGGCGGCCCGAGATGTCGATGCCGAGGAAGTCGGCGACGCCATTGAGTGAATGATCGGGCAGCTCGGGGTGAAGGTAGATCGACAGCAGCAGCGCGTCGAGCACGGGATTGTCGAAATTGACGCCGGCCTCCTCCTGCTTGAGCGACAGGAACTTCATGTCGAAGGAGATGTTGTAGGCGACCAGCACGGCGTCGCCGACGAAGCGGCGGAACTGCGGCAACACGATGCGCGCCGGCGGCTTGCCCTTGACCATGTCGGCGGTGATGCCGTGGATCTTGGTCGAGATCTCCGGGATGTCGCGGCACGGGTCGATCAGCCGCTCGAACGTCTCGCTGGTGAGCAGGCGGCCGTTGACCACCTGCACGGCGCCGATCGACAGCAACTCGTCGCCGTCCGACGGTCTGAGGCCGGTCGTCTCGGTGTCGAACACCACATAGCGCAGCGCGCGCAGCGGCGTCGAGGCGATCGGAAGAGCACACGTCTGAACTCCAGTCACTTAGGCAGCTCGTATGCCGT
>CALFEM010000441.1 GCA_937950105.1 uncultured Alphaproteobacteria bacterium
GCGCGCCATCCAGGTGCAGCGCCAGGCCGCGCTCGCGGGTGAGCGCGCGGGCGGCAGGGTTGGCGCCCATCAGCCGCGAGGCGCGCTCCATGATGCCGAGACGGCCGAGGAACTCGGTCTGCGTGACCGGGCCATCGACGGTGACGCGCGGAAAATTCTGCGACGCGGCGAGTTCGAAATGCGCCTTCACGTCGTTGAAGTTCACATAGCAGGTGAGATCGGCCTCGCCCGGCGAAGTCAGCGGATGCTCGTAGGTGTGGCTGCGGACCGCCTGCAGCGTTTCGCCTTTGGTCACGCCGTCGCGTGGCTGCGCGGGATCGAAGTGACCATAGTCGATGAACAGGGCGGCCCACGGCTGCGTTCGGCCGAACTGCAGATCGACGAGGGTGTGGAAATCCTGCACCTCGATCACATCGCCGTCCGCGAGCAGCGGGTTGGCGGCAAACAGTTCGGCGTGGTCGCCATCGGCACCCGCCAGGCTGTGGAAGGCCAGTTCCCCGCGCGCGTCGAGGCCGACGCTGCGCACGAGGCATTTGCGGCCCGCCACCTCGAACTGCTGCACCGGGCAGGTGTCGAGGAATTCGTTGGCGATGAGAATCGTCGGCACGTCGTTCGGCAGCGCGCGCACCTCGCGTGCCAGCGCAAGGCGTTCGCGCGGCAGTGACTGGCTCACGGTTTCGAACGCGGCGGCGTCCTCGGTCACGTCGACGAGCACGACCGACGCGGCATCCAGGAACCCCGGCACGATGCGGGCCGCACGAAGCGCATCGCTCATCAAGGTGCCACGCCCCGAACCGATCTCGACCACGTTGAAGCGCGCCGGCTTGCCCATCTGCTGCCAGACGACGGCGCACCAGAGCCCGATCAGTTCGCCGAAAATCTGGCTGATCTCCGGCGCGGTGATGAAATCGCCGTCGGCGCCGATCGCCTGCCGCTTCACATAGTAGCCGTGCTCGGGATCGGTGAGGCAGGCGCGCATGTACTCCGCGATGGTGATCGGCCCCTCGCGGCGAATGCGCTGCACGAGCTTCTGCGCCAGTGGCGTATCGCGGCGCGCGTGCGGATCGTAGGGCAAGTCGCTGGGGCTCATGTGGTGAGCGTTCCGGTCTGCGGCCCGCTCGCCGCCACCCGCCGCGCCCGCCAGATGAGATAGGCGCCGGCCAGCACCATCGGCACCGAGTAGGCCATGCCGCGCGTGATCGGCCAGCCGTCGAACAGGATGCGGTACTCCTCGATTTTGAAGATCTCGACGAACATGCGGAACAGGCCGTAGCCGGCGAGGAATGCGCCGACCACGAGGCCCGGCATCTTCAGCGCGTCACGCTTGTGGATCAGCCACCACAGGATGGCGAACAGAACGGCGCCCTCGAGGACCGCTTCATAGAGCATGGCCGGATGGCGCGGCTGGTCGCCGTAACCCGGGAAGGCGATCGCCCACGGCACGTTCGACACGGTGCCGACCACCTCCGAATTGATGAAGTTTGCGACGCGGCCGAAGAACAGGCCGATCGGCACGGCGGCGGTGACGACATCGGCCACCGAGAAGATCGACACCTTGCGCCAGCGCGAGAAGATCCAAAGCGCGATGGTGACGCCGATGACGCCGCCGTGGAACGCCATGCCGCCCTGCCAGACCTTCAGGATCTCCAGCGGCCGCGACAGGTAGTAGTGGGGTTCGTAGAACAGCACGTGGCCGAGCCGCCCGCCGATGACGACACCGAGCGTGACCAGCAGCAGCAGGTCGTCGATCATGCCGTCGGTGAGGGGCGCCCGCCCGCCACGCCACAGGCCAGCGTTGGCGATCAGGCGTTTGACGTAGAGCCAGCCGAGCAGCAGGCCGGCCATATAGGCTAGGCCATACCATTTGACCGACAACGGACCGAACGAGAACGCGACCGGATCGATGTTCGGGTAGGCGATGGCGAGCAGATGCACGGTCCGCGGTCCTCTCGTTCGGCGCGCGGCGTCTCGCGCCGAAGGCCCCGCGACGTTTTCGCCAGCCGGCCGCACGTGTCAAGCCATTCGGCTGTGCTTGATCGGCGCCAAGGGCGCGGCCATAGTCCGCCCGAACGGCGCGCCGACGCGCCAGAAAGGCCCGATCATGACCCAGTCCAACAACCGTATCCTCGACGAGATCGCCCGTATGATGACGGACGCCGCTGGCGCCGCGCAGGGCGTCAAGCGCGAGGTCGAGACGCTGGTACGCTCGCAGGGCGAGAAGCTGCTGCGCGACATGGACGTCGTCAGCCGCGAGGAGTTCGAGGCGGTCAAGGCGATGGCGGAAAAGGCGCGCGCCGAAAACGACCGGCTGACCGCCCGCATCGCCGCCCTCGAGGCCCGGCTCGGCGTAAGTGGCTGAGACCGGCGGTCGTCCCGAGTCGTGCAGCGACGACACAGCGCACACAGTCTCGCGCCGTGGCCCTGCGTGCTCCACAGGCGCTGTGCGTAAACCGGCCCGAAGCTGCCATTTGGCGTCTTTTCAGGCATCCGCGGTGGACAAGGGGCGGGTTTGCTTGCGACTCGTGGATCGGTCTGTTTTCGTCGCCGCGTCATTCGAGCAACGTGTGTGTGTCTCCGCAAGACCAAGAACAGCGAAGAACCGAGGACGACGCATGGGATCGGCAGAACGCAGCTACGATCGAATGAGCAATCCGATCGATCTGATCGAGCAGATCGCGGTGGCTCACGATTGGGGCGCAGACCGCTCCAGCGACGACGAATTGACGCTCGTCGTGGCTGGCACGCGCACCGACTACCAGCTGTCGCTGAACTGGCGTGGCGACCTCGAGACGCTGCATCTCGCCTGCGCGTTCGAATTCAAGGCACCGGACTTCCGCCTGAACGAGCTGTACCGGCTGGTCGCGCAGATCAACGAGCAGCTCTGGATCGGCCATTTCGACCTGTGGACCCAGGAAGGGCTGGTCATGTACCGCCATGGCCTTTTGCTCAACGGCGCTGTTGCCACCACGCGCCAGTGCGAGACGCTGCTGACGGCGGCGCTGGAAGCCTGCGAGCGCTATTATCAGGCCTTTCAGTTCGTCGTTTGGGCCGGCAAGGAGAGCCGCGAGGCGCTGGTTTCGACCATGTTCGAGACCGAAGGCCAGGCCTGAGCGCCGCGCGCACCTGGAGGCGTTGCACGCGGCGTGCTGTAGCGCTCCGGGGATGTGCCGCCGAAGTCTCCGCAGCTGGCGGCCACTTGATCGCGCGGCGACGGGGTGCGACAGCATCGCCGGATCGTGCGATGCGAGGGTACACCCATGACACTGGATCTCGGCGGCAAGCTGCTCTTGGCCGGTGCCGGCAAGATGGGCGGCGCAATGCTGGCCGGCTGGCTGGCGCGCGGGCTCGCCCCGTCGAGCATCCTCGTGCAGGATCCGTCACCGGCGCCCGAACTGGTCGAGCTGCTGTCCCGTCACTCCATCCCGGTGCAGGCGCGCTTCGATCGGCTCGATGCGCCGCCCGCCGTCATCCTTGCGGCCGTCAAGCCGCAGGCTATGGACATGGTGCTGCCGGACCTCGCGCGCCTCGCCGGCCCTGAAACGCTGATCCTCTCCATTGCCGCCGGCAAAACGATCGCCAGCTTCGAACGGCATTTCGGGGCGCGGGCGCCGGTCGTGCGCGCCATGCCGAATACGCCGGCAGCGATCGGTCGCGGCATCACGGTCTGCGTCGCCAACGGGGCGGTGACGCCGGCTCAGCGCACCATGGCGACAGCGCTGCTGGAAGCCGTCGGCGAGGTCGGCTGGGTCGAGGACGAGGCGCTCATGGATGCGGTGACCGCCGTCTCGGGTTCGGGCCCGGCCTACGTGTTCCTGCTGGCCGAAACGCTTGCGGCGGCGGGCCGCGCGCAAGGGCTCGATGCAGCGCTGGCCGACCGGCTCGCCCGCGCCACCGTGGCGGGCGCCGGGGAACTGCTGCGGCAGTCGTCGGAAAGCGCCGCAAGGCTGCGTGAAAACGTGACTTCGCCCGGCGGCACAACCGCTGCAGCGCTCGGTGTGCTCATGCGCGGCGAGAATGGCCTGCCGAGCCTGATGGACGAGGCCATCGCGGCGGCGACGAAAAGGGGCCGCGAGCTGGCCGGCTCGTGAGAGCCGGGGCCCACGGCCCTGAGAGAAGTCCGGCAAAAGCCCGGTGAAGGGCTCCGGCGTGCCTGACGGCAGATCGGAAGGGGCACGGCCGGCACCACAGGAGGGAGATGCCGCGCCGTCCGCCTGGAAACCTCGCGTGGCAAGCGTGTTTCCCGGTTTCGATATGATATAATGTTACACTCCCATCAATGGGCAAAGTTCCCGGCCTGACGCATTCGTGATCGCGGTCGGCACGGCAGGTCGCGGTCCGTCGACGAGTGGGATCGCCCGCAGCGCCGGCCCCGCAGATGACACTTGAATATTTCAAGAAAAGTTGGAATGAGAGTGCATGGAGACCTCATCGGCCATTCGAGCACTTGCCGCGCTCGCCCAGGAACATCGGCTCACCGCTTTCCGCCTTCTGGTCAGGGCCGGAGATGCGGGCCTGACGGCCGGCGCCCTTGCCGAGGCGGCAGCGCTGTCGCCGAACAGCCTGTCGTTCCACGTCAAGGAACTGGAGCGGGCGGGGCTCGTCAGCCAGCAGCGCGAGGGGCGGTTCATCCGCTATCGCTTGGCGGTTGGCGGTATGCGGGAGCTGCTGACGTTCCTCAGCGAGGACTGCTGCGGCGGCCACCCGGAATTGTGCGGCATCACCACCACCGCGACGGCGCGCCCCTGCTGTCCGCCGGACGCCACGGCGCAGCCGCCCGCAGTGAAACTCGCAAGCAGGAGGAAGACCAATGTCTGATGCGAAGGACGGCAGCGCGGCCGCTCCGCTCAACGTACTGTTTCTCTGCACCCACAACTCGGCCCGCAGCGTCATCGCCGAAGCGATCATGAACCGGCTCGGCCAGGGCCGCTTCCGTGGTTTCAGCGCCGGCAGCCAGCCCAAGGGCAAGGTCAATCCTTTCGCCATCCGCCTGCTCGACAAGTTGAACTACGACACGGGCGCGATCCGCTCCAAGTCGTGGGACGAGTTCGCGGCATCCGGCGCGCCGCGCATGGATTTCGTCTTCACCGTCTGTGACAACGCCGCCAATGAGACCTGTCCGGTCTGGCCGGGCCAGCCCATCAGCGCGCACTGGGGCGTGCCGGATCCCTCCGAAACGCAGGGCTCCGACGCCGAAATCGCGGCGGCTTTCGCCGACACGCACCGCATGCTGCATCAGCGCATATCGATCTTCACCAACCTGCCGCTCGCCTCGCTCGACTCGCTGGCCCTCAAGCGTCAGCTCGATGCGATCGGCCGCATCGATGACGTCGCGCCCACGCCGGTCTGAAGGGGTTTACCGTGAACATTTTCGAGCGTTACCTCACCCTCTGGGTGGGGCTCTGCATCGTGGTCGGCATCGCACTCGGTCATCTCTTTCCCGCCGCGTTCCAGGCGATCGGCGCGATCGAGATCGCGCAGGTCAACCTGCCGGTCGCCGTGCTGATCTGGCTGATGATCATCCCGATGCTGCTGCGCATCGAATTCGCCGCGCTCGCCGGTGTGCGCGAGCATTGGCGCGGCATCGGCGTGACGCTGCTGGTCAACTGGGCGGTTAAGCCATTCTCGATGGCGCTGCTCGGCTGGTTGTTCATCGGCTGGCTGTTCCGCGACCTGCTGCCGGCCGATCAGATCGACAGCTACATCGCGGGTCTCATTCTGCTGGCGGCGGCGCCGTGCACGGCGATGGTGTTCGTGTGGAGCAACCTATCCGACGGCGAGCCGCACTTCACGCTGAGCCAGGTGGCGCTCAACGACATCATCATGGTGTTCGCGTTCGCGCCGATCGTCGCGCTGCTGCTCGGGCTCTCGGCGATCACGGTGCCGTGGAGCACATTGTTGCTCTCAGTCGTGCTGTACATAGTCATTCCGGTGATAGTGGCCCAGCTCATCCGTCGCATGGTGCTGGCGCGTGGCGGCGAGGGGGCGCTGCGGAGCCTGATCGCGCGGCTCGGTCCGGTGTCGATCGTGGCGCTGCTGACCACGCTGGTGCTGCTGTTCGGCTTCCAGGGCGAGCAGATTCTGCGCCAGCCGCTCGTCATCGCGCTGCTGGCGGTGCCGATCCTCATCCAGGTCTATTTCAACTCGGCGCTCGCCTACCTGCTCAATCGCGCAGCAGGCGAGGCGCACTGCGTCGCCGGCCCGTCGGCGCTGATCGGCGCCAGCAACTTCTTCGAGCTGGCGGTGGCGGCGGCGATCAGCCTGTTCGGCTTCGAATCCGGCGCCGCGCTGGCAACCGTGGTCGGCGTGCTGATCGAGGTGCCGGTGATGCTGTCGGTGGTGGCGATCGTCAACCGCACGAAGGGCTGGTACGAAGCGGGCAGCGGCGTGGCATCGAGCGTCGCCGCCGCGAAGCCGCACACCTGAGGCCGTCCATGACCGTCACCATCTACCACAATCCGAAGTGCGGCACCTCGCGCAACACGCTGGCCATGATCCGCGCCTCGGGCGTCGAGCCGCGGGTGATCGAGTACCTGAAGACGCCGCCGTCGCGTGCCGAACTTGTGCGGCTGTTGAAGAACATGAAGGCCGGACCGCGCCACATCCTGCGCGAGAAAGGCACGCCCTTCGCCGAACTCGGGCTCGGCGATACGTCGCTTTCGGACGATGCCCTGATCGACGCGATGATGCAGCATCCGATCCTCATCAACCGGCCGATCGTCGTCACGCCGAAGGGCGTGCGGCTGTGCCGCCCCTCCGAGGTGGTGCTGGACATCCTCGAAAACCCGGACATCGGCGCCTTCACCAAGGAGGACGGCGAGGTGGTGAAGGGACGCCCGCGGGGTTAGAGCACTATTCGATCAGGCGGAACCGCTCTGCGGTTCGCTGATCGGATGGAAGCGCTCTAGCTGCATGCTGCTCGAGCATCTTTATCCGACCGCTGAAGCGCCGAAGGCGATTCCGTGCGATCGGATGATGCTCTAGTCTGGCGCTCCCGGCGCTCGGCACATCTGGCACTCCGGCCCGCGCGTACCTACCTCGGAGCAAGACGCCGCGAAGGAGGGAGCCATGATCGATACTTCGACACCGAAAGGTCGCATCGCAGACGCCGCGCTTGCGCTCGCCGCCGAGCGACCGTGGCGCGACGTCACGCTGCGCGACATCGCCGAGAGGACCGGGCTCGGACTCGCGGGGCTGCGCGAGCACGCGGCGACCAAGGGCGAGGTGATCGCGCTGATCGCGCGCGCCATCGACGATCAGGTGGTCGAGAACGCGCCGCGCCCGGTTGCCGGCGAGGGCAAGCGCGACGCGCTGTTCGAGGTCATCATGGCGCGCTTCGATGCGCTGACGCCATACAAGGCCGCGGTCCGTTCGATCATCGCTGACGCTTCGACCGAACCGGCCGCCATCCGCGCCATGCTCACATCTCAGGGTTGGATGCTGCAGGCGGCCGGCATCGACAGCGGCGGGCTCGACGGCGGCGTGCGCGTCGCCGGCATGACGTCGGTCTATGCGTCGGTGCTGCGCACCTGGCTCGATGACGACGATCCGGGGCTTGCGCGCACCATGGCCGCACTCGATCGGCGGCTCAGGCGCGGCGAGCGCACGCTGGCCCTGTTCGACGATGTCGCCGGCACGCTGCGCCGGATCGGCGAAGGCGTCGCCTCGATCGTTGGCGGCGCGTCCCGACCGCGCAGCAAGCCTGATCCCGCGCCGGATTCGTCCGAGGCAGCGAAGCCCGCTCCCGACATGCCGATCAACGCCTGAAGGAAGTTGCACGGCTCGCCAAGACGACGCGCAGCAAAGTCAGTGCGGGGCTCTGCCCCGCGCGCCCGCGTTCCATCGTCATGCCGGCGAAGGCCGGAACCTATGCAAGCCGCAACGCGAATGACAGCGGTATAGGGCAGTGCTTCAGCGCCAGACCGCAGCTTTTCGCCGCGTGCGTTCTCCATCGCTCTGCCAACCGCGGTGGCTCACCGCTTGCGTTACATGGATAGAAGCTGGCGTGGGTGCCGACCTGCGTCGGGATGAGGGCGAGGTCGTGGCGACCGTCGTGCAATCGATCAGGCCGTCTACAGCGGCACGCTGAGGATGGCGCGCAGGCCGCCGAGCGAACTCTCGCCGAGTGTGATGTCGCCGCCGTGGCTCTTGGCAATGTCGCGCGCGATGGCGAGACCGAGGCCGGTGTTGCTCTTGTCGAAATTCCTCGCGTGGTCGATGCGATAGAACGGCTTGAACACGTTGTCGCGCTCGGCCGCCGGAATGCCGGGGCCGTTGTCGTCCACCTCGATGCGCAGCCAGCCACCCTCGGTCGCGGCGCGGATGACGATCTGGTCGCCGTAGCGCACCGCATTGGTGACGAGATTGGTGATGGCGCGCTTGAAGGCGTTGCGCTTCAGCGGCACCACGAGGTTGCGGCTGCGCTTGCGCATCTTGAGTTCGATCGGCGTGCCGAGCACTTCGGTCTCGCCGAGGATCTCCTCCAGCAGCTCGCGCACCCTGGTGGGTCTCGCCTCCTCGCCGCCATCGCCCTTGGTGAACGCGAGGTAGTCCTCGAGCATGTGCTGCATCTCGTTGACGTCGGCGCGCAGCGACTTGGCTTCCGGCGTATCGCCGAGCAGGGCGAGCTCCAGCTTGAAGCGGGTCAGGATGGTTCTGAGGTCGTGGCTGACGCCTGCCAGCATGATGGTGCGCTGCTCGACGTGCGTCTTGATGCGGTCGCGCATCTCGAGAAACGCCTGTGCTGCCTGGCGCACCTCGCGGGCGCCGCGAGGGCGAAAATCCTCCGGCACCGGGCGGCCCTTGCCGAACTCGTCGGCGGCCTCGGCGAGCCGCAGGATCGGTCGGATCTGGTTGCGCAGGAAGGCGATGGCGACGGTCAGCAGGATCACCGACGTGCCGACCATCCACAGCAGGAAGATGTGCGAGTTGGACGCATAGGTCTGGGTGCGCGTGGCGATGAAGCGCAGGATGGCCTCGTCGTGCTTGACGCGGATTTCGACGTGGCGCGATTGCCCGACCGTGTCGATCCAGAACGGGCGCTTCACGTGACGGCGGATTTCGTCGGAAAGCGCGCGGTCGAGCAGGCCGAAGAACGGCTTGGGGCGCGTCTCGGGGAGATCGCCCGGCGGCAGCAATTGCAGGGAAAGGGCGAGCCGGTCGCGCGCGAGATCGATGATGCGGTTGGCGTCGCCTCCCTTCGGCTGCTGGTCGTAGAGGTCGATCAGCGCGGCGACGTCACGCGCGGTCGCTTCCGAGAGACGCCGTGTCACAGCCTGCCAGTGGCGTTCCATGAACACGAACGCGATGACGCCCTCGAGCACGACGATCGGCGCGATGATGATGATGAGGGCGCGGGCGTAGAGGCCCTTCGGCATGAAGTCGGCCGCGCGGCGGGCGGCCTCGGTGAGGAAGATGCGGATGCGGGCCGCTAGGGCGCGCAAGGCGTAGCTCAGGCGAAAGCCGAGCCGGCGCCTCTCCCGTTCCGATTGAATGTCGCGCAGCAGGGCCATCGGCAGGTTTCGGTCGTTCCTTGCTCGGCGGCGCAGGATGTCGCCCGGCGCGACCACCGCGGTTTCCGCCTGCGGCTCAGTCGGTGTACAGGATGTAGCCCTTGCCGCGAACCGTCTGCAGGTAGATCGGGTTCGACGGGTCGCTCTCGATCTTGCGCCGCAAGCGATTGATCTGCACGTCGATGGCGCGCTCGCTGCCGGTGGTGTCGTCGCTCGACAACTCGTGGCGCTGGATCGGCATGCCGGGGCGCTGGGCGAACAGCCGTAACAGGTCGCGCTCGCGCTCCGTCAGCTTGATGGTCTCGTCATCGCGTTTGAGTTCGCCGCGGCTGATGTGGAACACGTAGGCGCCCATGCGCACTTCGTCACCGTTGCTGCCGCCGCCGGACATGGTGCGACCGCGACGGAGGATGTTCTGCAGGCGCAGCAGCAACTCGCGCGGCTCGAAGGGTTTGGGCAGGTAGTCGTCGACGCCGGCTTCAAGGCCGGCGATGCGATCCTCGGCGTCGGACAATGCCGTCAGCATCAGGATTGGCACGTTGAGGTTCGACTTGAGAGCGCGGGCCAGATCGAGCCCGCTTTCCCCCGGCATCATCACGTCGAGCAGCACCAGATCGAAGGCGAGCCCGCGCATGGCCGCGCGCGCTGCCGCTGCGTCGGCGGCGGGCGTCACGCGGAACCCGTTCTCGGTCAGGAAGCGGCGCAGGAGATCACGGATCTTGTGGTCGTCGTCGACCACGAGCACGTGTGGCGCGTCGTCGGGCAGCGGTTCCTTCAGGGCGGCGGCGGTGCTCGTCATGTGACCTCCGGCGTTGCGAGCGCGCGCGCGCCGGAGACCGGATCCGTCGTCTCGAGGCGGATCAGGTCGCGCACGCGGACGCGATCCTTCTCCCCAATCATGGCAAAGAGAAAGCGCCGCGTCATCGCATCGGCTTCAGGCCCCGCCGCATCGAGTGCGGCGGAGATGCGGCGGATCTGCAGGTCGGCGAGCTTGTCGGCGAGCTTGGCGCCCTTGGCAGTGACGTGCAGAAGCCGCTCGCGACGGTCTTCCTTGCCCGAGCGCTGGGCGACGAAACCTTCGTCGATCAATTGCTTGAGCACGCGGGCGAGGCTCTGCTTGGTGATCTGCAGGATGTGCAGAAGGTCGGCGACGCGCAGGCCGGGGTTGCGGTTGACGAAGTGCAGCACGCGGTGGTGCGCGCGACCGAAACCGTACTGTTCCAGAATCTTGTCCGCTTCGGCGGTGAAATCCCTGTATGCGAAGAAGAACAGCTCGGCGCAGGCGACCAGCGTGTCGCGTTCCCGATCCGCGACCGGGCCGGTCAATGCGCCCTCGAGCTGGCCGGTCGCCTCGCGTCTGCTCATTCCCGATACCCCGATTACGTCAGTGATGCTGACTTATGTGCCGCCCTTCCGGACCTCTGGCAAGCACTTTCGGCGGGAAGAAATCCAAGCCGTGCTAACAGGTTGACTGCATGCGCGGCGACCAGAGGGCCGCCCGGATGCCACTTCCCGGCCGTCGATGGGGCGAGCGTTGTCGTGGCGGGACGACAACAGGAGTGACGTTGGCGTTGTCCAAGTTCGCCCGCCGCTGTTGCAGGGGCGGCGGCGATGCCAGAAACTTCCAGTTCCACGCGCTTCTCGAACGCAGGTGCCGTCATGACAGATCACTGCTCCACCGGCCGGCGTCGCCGGATGGCCGCAATACTGATCGGGATGATCGCCGGGCTTGTCGCCGGCTCGGCTCCGGCAAATGCGCAGGAAGGACCGGGCGGTCTGATCAATCCGCAGCGCGACTGCCAGACGATTTTGACCTGCAACTTCCGCCGCAACGGCAGCTATCGCGGCTGCCTGTCGTCGTATTCGTGCCGGGCATGCCGGTTCGTGCCGGCCCGCTGCAGTGTGGGGAACCGCCGCCGCACGTGCCATCAGGTGCGGTGCGGCTGGGGCGGGTGAGGCGTGTGACCGCTCCGGGGGCGCTCACTCCGAGCGGTGGGTGACGGCGGTCGCAACGATGGCGAGGAACAGCGCGAGGCCGCAGCCGACCTTTAGTGCGGTATCGAGGCCGAGGTCGAAGCCGAGGGCAGGGGCGGCGACGCCGGCGACAATCGTCCAGAACGTGGCCGGAACGATCGACATCAGCAGCACGCCGGTCAGCCGGTCGGAGAGCAGCGGCTGGCGAACGCGGGCTTCGCTGCGCTGGACGGCATCGGCGGCATTCTGCATCGCACGGATTCCTCGGGCTCTGACGCGGCGCACGAAAGCAAAGGCTAGTCGGGTTGCAGTTGACGCAGTGTTAAGGCTGCCTGCCCGCCCTGGCGAAGGTTGGCGCAGAGCCTCAACGCCGTGTAAACGCTCGCGCTCGACGACCATGAGCGACACTCCGCAGGCAATCGTGATTCCCGCCGTCCCGCAAGCGCGGGTCTTCAGGCATTCGACCGAGAGACCATGACAGCGACCACTTTGAACCGGTCCTATGATGTGGCGATCCTCGGCGGCGGGCATAACGGGCTCGTCGCGGCGGCCTATCTGGCGCGCGCCGGGCTTTCCGTCATCGTGCTCGAGAAGAACGATCAGGTCGGTGGCGCGGCCATGACCGAGGAGTTCCATCCGGGATTTCGCAACTCGGTCGCGGCCTACACGGTGAGCCTGCTCAACCGCCATGTGATCCGCGATCTCGATCTCGCCCGGCACGGGCTGCGGGTCATCGAGCGCCCGGCGGCGAACTTCTGGCCCGTGGATGCCACGCGCGGGCTGCTGATGCCGTATGGGCTCGGTCCGCGCCAGCAGGCGATCGCTGCGTTCTCGAAGCGCGATGCCGAGCGGCTGCCGGCCTACGACGCCGCTCTCGACCGCGCGGCGAACGTCTTGCGCGATCTCGTCCTGGAGACGCCGCCGAACGCCGGTGGCGGCCTCGTCGAGTTGATCCGCGCGGGACGCGTGGGCCGCCGCATGGCGCGCCTCTCGCTCGACGACCAGCGCCTGCTGCTCGACCTGTTCACCAAGAGCGCCAGTGATTTTCTCGACGAGTGGTTCGAGAGCGAGGTGGTGAAGGGCGCCTTCGCTTTCGACGGCATCGTCGGCGCCTATGCGTCGCCGAGGACGCCCGGCACCGCGTATGTGCTGCTGCATCACTGCTTCGGCGAGGTCAATGGCAAGCCGGGTGTGTGGGGCCATGCGGTCGGCGGCATGGGCGCCATCACGCAAGCGATGGCGGCGAGCGCGCGCGCGGCGGGCGCCGGAATCCGCACCGACGCGCCGGTCGCCATGCTGCGTGCCGACGACCGCAAGGTGACCGGCGTCGTCCTGACGAGCGGCGAGGAAATCCGCGCCCGCGCCGTCGCCAGCAACATCGGCCCGAAGCTTCTGTTCCGCGCCTACGTGCCCGAGCATCTCGTCAGCGACGAGGAACGCCGCCGCTTCACCGGCATCAAGACCGGGTCCGGCACCTTCCGCATGAACGTGGCGCTGGCCGAACTGCCCGATTTCACCTGCCGGCCGGGACGCGCTTTCGCTCCGCACCACGGCTCCGGTATCGTCATCGGCCCGACCGTGGACTATCTCGAACGCGCGTATCACGACGCGCGCCGCGACGGCTGGTCGGCCGAGCCGGTGGTCGAGATGCTGATCCCGTCGACCATCGACGACACGCTGGCACCGGCGGGCCAGCATGTCGCCAGCCTGTTCGTGCAGCACGTGGCGCCGCGTCTGCCGGCGGGGCGCGCGTGGGCCGACGACCGCGAGAAGGAAGCGTTTGCCGACGTGGTCGTCGAGACGGTGACGCGCCATGCGCCGAATTTCCGTTCGAGCGTCATCGCCCGCCAGCTGCTGTCTCCGCTCGACCTCGAGGACCGCTTCGGCCTCGTCGATGGCGACATCTTCCACGGCCAGCTCTCGCTCGACCAGCTCTGGGCGGCGCGCCCCGTGCTCGGCCACGCCGACTATCGCACCGGCGTGCCGGGGCTCTACCTGTGCGGCTCCGGCGCGCATCCGGGCGGCGGCGTGACGGGGCTTCCCGGCCGCAATGCCGCGCGCGAAATCCTGCGCGATCTCGGCGGCGGCTTCGGTAACAC
>CALFEM010000442.1 GCA_937950105.1 uncultured Alphaproteobacteria bacterium
CCGGGGCCGGGCGCCATCTACATGTCGCAGACGCTGGCCTTCAAGGCGCCGGTCAAGATCGGCGATACGGTGGTCACGACCGTCAAGGTGACCGAGATCATCGCCGAGAAGAAGCGCGCGAAGTTCGAGTGCGTGTGCGCCGTCAACGGCAAACCTGTGCTGACGGGCGAAGCCATGCTGATGGTGCCGTCGCGCGCCGCCTGAGGCTGCGCGGTTAACGGCCAAACGAGGCTCGGGGGCCAGCCGGCAGAACGCCAGCCGGCCCCGCGCCATATCGGAGGGGGATGGCATGCTGGTGGTGCGGGGCGGGGCGGAGACGCCGGACGCGGCGCGCGGCGCCGTCATCGCCATCGGCAATTTCGACGGCGTGCACCGCGGCCATCAGGCGCTCATCGCCGACGTCCGGTCCCGTGCCTCCGCCCTCGGCGCCCCGGCCGGCGTCATGGTGTTCGAACCGCACCCGCGCGAGTTCTTCCAGCCGTCCGAGCCGCACTTCCACCTGACGCCGCTGCAACTCAAGCTCGAGTGCTTCGCCGACCTCGGTCTCGATCTCGCCGTAGTGGCGGCCTTCGACAGGGCGCTGGCGTCGCTCCCCGCAGAGGAGTTCATCGCCGAGCGGCTGGTCGGGGCGCTGGCGCCGCGTCACGTCGTCATCGGCTACGACTTCTTCTTCGGCAAGGGCCGCTCGGGCAGCCCTGAAACCGTGCGCAGGGCGGGCGAGCGGTTCGGCTTCGGCGTGACGGTGGTGGCCCCGGTCGCGGAGGACGGCGAGGTGTTCTCGTCGACCGCCATCCGCCTCAAGCTGGCTCAAGGAGACGTGCACGGTGCCACCGCGGCACTCGGGCGGCTCTGGCGCGTCACGGGGACCGTTGTCGGCGGGGCCAGGCGCGGCACCGGGCTCGGCTTCCCGACCGCCAACATCGCGCTCGAGCCCGGCACGGCGCTGGCGCACGGCATCTACGCGGTGTTCGCCGAGGTCGATGGCATACGACATCCCGCGGCCGCCTATCTCGGCACCCGCCCGACCTTCGACAACGGTGCGCCGCTGCTCGAGGTGTTCCTGCTCGACTTCGACGGCGACCTCTACGGCCGCCAACTTTCGGTGGCTTTCGTCGAGCATCTGCGCGCCGATCGCCGCTTCGACACCATCGAAGCGCTGAAGGCGCAGATGCTGGTGGATTGCGATGCCGCGCGCCGCGTGCTCGCGAAGGCGGTGCATCTCGCCAGCCGCTGTGGCGCTGGTGCCGCCTGAAGATCGGGCGGAAAGCCGAACATTCGTGCAGACTTATGTTGCGCCCCGCAGCCTTCAGAGACTGTCAATGCGTGACGGTCTAGCGTAGCCTCTTTGGAGAAGGATGCGCGTCATCGCGTGCGCCGCCCGGGCGTGCGACGGTTTCTCGTTTTCTGCTGGACGGGTCTACTCGAAGGACAGCGCCGCGCGGCATGGACGAACAGCTGCCACAGCTTCTGGCGATCGCCATCATCACGCTCGCCGCGGTGACGATGGGCCTCGTCATGGTGCGGCTGAAGCAGCCGCCGATGGTCGGCTACATCCTGGCCGGCGTGACGCTCGGGCCGACCGTGCTCGGCTTCGTGCCGCAGGCCGAGGCGGTGCCGCTGCTCGCCGAACTCGGCGTGCTGTTCCTGCTGTTCCTCGTCGGAATGGAAATATCGCTCAAGGCGTTCATCGCAGACCTCAGACCGGCGGTGCTGGTGGTCATCGGGCAGCTCGTATTCGCCGTGCTGGTGATGGGCCTGTTCGGCGTCGTGCTCGAATGGAGCCTGCAGCAATCGCTGCTGCTGGCGTTCGTCGTCACCATGTCGTCGACGGCGGTAGCGCTGAAGATTCTCGAGGACATCGGCGAACTCAGAACCGAACTCGGGCGCATCGTCGTCGCCATCATGATCGCGCAGGACATCGCCATCGTGCCGATGCTGATCATGGCCAACTCGTGGGGCTCGGGCGAGGTGTTCAATCTCGCCACGTTCGTCACGCTGGCCGCGGCGGTAGATCGGAAGAGCGTCGTGTAGGGAAAGAGTGTAGATCTCGGTGGT
>CALFEM010000443.1 GCA_937950105.1 uncultured Alphaproteobacteria bacterium
TGATCCTGGCTCCCGCTTCGCCATACCCGCCCGCAGCGGGAAAGATGGCTCGTGTACACTTCGTTACAAACCGTTACGACTGACTGAAATCAGCGTGACGTGCCGCTGGTTAAGTGCCTTCCGAACGGCGCAACGCCCGGAGGACACTACCATGCTCGCTTTGACTGCCACCCCCGAATTGGTCTGCGACAGCCCCAGAAGCGTCTTCTCCACACCGCCCTCGCCGTCGCACGATACGTCGTTTGCCGATGAGCCGATTTCTGACCACCTTCTCCATGCGATGCCCTCGATTTACGCGGCGCGTGAGGACCTGTTCCTCGAGGGTGACGAGCAAAGCCATATCCTGGAAGTCGTCGAGGGCGTCATCTGCGCCTATCGTCTGCTGCCGGACGGACATCGCCACGTGGTTTCGTTCTACTTCCCCGGCGACCTCATCGGTTATTGCTGCCCGTCGGTCCACACCTTCAGCGCGCAGGCACTGACCCGCGTCAGGGTCCGGCGTATCCCGCGCAGTTCGATCAACCATCTGATCGAAACCCGGCCGCAGTTCGCCCGCCGGCTGTTGAAGCTCGCGGCCGACGAACTGACCATGACGCGCGAACATATGCTCTGCCTGGCGGCGAAGTCGGCGGAAGCGCGCATGGCCGTGTTCCTGCTGGCCCTCGCCCGCCGTAACCGCGAGGCCGGCGGCGATCCCGCCCGCATCGAACTGCCGATGACCCGCGTCGATATCGGCGACTATCTCGGTCTCACCATCGAAACGGTCAGCCGCACGCTGTCGAAGCTCAAACGCAACGGCATCATCGCACTGCCGCGGACGACCACGGTATTGATCCGCGACGCCGCCGTGCTGCGCACCATGGCACAGGGTTGAACCGCCTCGCGGGCCCCGCTCCTGCGGTGCCCGCCTTGCTTCATGGCACTTGGGCGATGGCAATCGATACCCACCAACTCGTTCGTCCGGCAAGGCTGACCGTCGCGATCGGCCTGTTCGACAGCGCACTCACAGTCCGCTCCGCAGTTCGCGATCTGGCGAACCACGGCTTCGGCGGAGATCGCGTGTTCCTCGTCAGTCGCCCGGCCGCTTCCGGGGGCGGCATCGCCTCGAAGTCCGAGGACTTCTCGGCCATCAACGGCGTCCGGCGCATCGCCGCCCAGGGCGGTCGCGACGCCGTCTCGCAGTTGCACGAACTCGTGCGCCAGACGGCGTCAGGACAGGCGGGACGGACCGGTAGCATTCCCCTGCACGGCGATTTTGGCGCGCACTATCCCGGGCTCGGCCTGGAGAGGCAGGCGGCGACCCTGATGCAGCACCTCACCGGCGGCGATGCCGTTCTGATCGTCCGGACCGAATCCGCCGACGAAGAACGCGCGGCCTGCAGCATGTTGCTGCATTATGCCGGTCGCGGGGTGCAGACTCACCAGGTTCGGTACGCAACCTCGACGCCGCAGCGAGGAATTCCGGCGCTGGCGCCGTGAGACTGCGCGGCCATGCCGCACGTGACGACACGTCATGGCAACACCAGGGGGCTGCGACCGCGAGTGAGCTTCCAGGGCCGGCTGAAACCTCGAAAAATGGCGAGAGTTGGGCGATAGTCGGCAGGTTCACGGCACGCCCACACGTGTGACCATGCGCTGAGATGGGCTTGGGCTTTGGACCATCTGTTGATCGACATCAAGGCTTCGGGAGCATTCAAAAGCAACTTCAAACACTGCTCCATCAGGTCTCTACGGTTTTTGGGGTTCGTTTTCTCTGGGAAAGGCGAGGAGTGAAATGTCAGACACAACGGTCGAGAGGCACGGGTTCTCCGACACGCTTGCTGTCGCGGGGGGAGGTCTCGTCGCGGCAATAGGCGTGTTGATCGCGCTGAAAACAACTACACCGGCCATGGCCTTCCACGGCGCGCTGTTTGCGCTCGGTGGCGGTCTCGCCGCTCTGTTCGTTCTCTTGAAGTCGATGGGCAAGAGCTATTCGATGCTCGACTCCAACGGCTATTTCGACGGCCCGATCCGCGTCGCGGTCATCGCCTCGGTGTTCTGGGGCATCGCCGGCTT
>CALFEM010000444.1 GCA_937950105.1 uncultured Alphaproteobacteria bacterium
CAAGCCACGTGGCGTCCGTGCTGCTGCCCGACTGAGCCCGCCGGCACCTCACCCGCGCCGCGAACCCGCCGGCCCCGCTCCCGCAGACACGGCAACTCCGGTCGTATCCCTGCCGGCGGCAGCGCCAGCCAGGCTCCCGCCCATCGCCGACATGAAGGCTGCGGTTCTGGCGGCACCTGCAGACGAGATCCGCCGAGTCGGCCGCCATCTCATCGTCGGCTATCACCACGCCGGCCAGTTGACGCCCCTGCTCGAGCGCGGCGCCATCGGTGGCGTGTTCGTGACCGCCCGCAACGCCCGCGGGCGCACGAAGGACAAGATCACCGCCGAGATCGCCACGTTCCGCGATCTGGCAGCGAAGGCGGGACAGCAGCCGTTCTGGATCTCCACCGATCAGGAAGGCGGCGGCGTTTCCCGGCTGTCGCCGCCGCTGCCGTATCAGCCTTCGCTGGCGCGGCTGATCGCCGACCTGAAGACGCCCGAGGCGCGCGACACCGCCGTTACCGCCTATGCCGACCGCCAGGCCGACGCGCTCGCCGCCATCGGCGTCAACCTCAACTTCGCACCCGTGGCCGATCTAAACCTCGATGCCCGCCATGCGCGCGACCAGTTCACGCGGCTGCGCCATCGCGCGGTGTCGGCCGATCCCGGCATCGTCACGGAAGTGGCGGGAACCTATTGCAGCCGCCTCATCGAGCGCGCCATTTCCTGCACGCTGAAGCACTTCCCCGGCATCGGCCGCGTCATCGCCGATACCCACGTGACACCCGCCACGCTGAAGACGCCGCGCGACGTGCTCGCTGATGCCGACTGGCTGCCGTTCCGGCAGGTCACGGCGAAGACGCCGGCCTTCGTGATGGTCGGGCATCCGCACCTCGCCAGCGTCGACCAGGAAGTGCGTCCCGCGTCGACCTCGCGGCAGGTGATCGACGGCATCGTGCGCCGCGAACTCGGCTTCGCGGACGTCGTCGTCACCGACGATCTCGCCATGGGCGCCATCAAGCGCCGGCCGGGCGGCATGCCGCGCGCGGCCGTGGAGGCCATGGCCGCCGGTGCCGACCTCGTCCTGCTCGGCCTCGACGGCGATCAGATCTACGCCGTCCTCTACGCCATGCTCGAGGCGCAACGCTCCGGTGAGGTGGCGGCCGAGCGCTGGACGGAAAGCGCCGCGCGTCTCGCCAAGGCGGCCGAAACGGCGGAGGCGGCCGCCGCCAGTGCGCGCGTGTCCCGCCAAGCCTCCGCAGTGCAGGGCGAAGGCAGCGGCGCAATGCCAGCGGCCAACGCTTCGGGCCGCCGGACCGGCAGCCCGCCGCTACCCGTCGCCAGACCGGCACGCCAAGCGGCCTCGGAGGGGATGCCACCAGAACCAGCGCCGAAACCGAACCGCACCGCCGCCAAAAGCAAGCCCGCACGCACCGTGCGCCAGTAACGAACCGACGAGCGGCAGCGCAAACTTTCGCGGGGCGGTGCGGAGCCAGGCGCTCGACGGGGGCACTGGCGGGCAACGAATAAAGGAGTTTTCAGAAATGCAAAGGGGCGCCGGAAAGGGCGCCCCGCAAGCTAGAAAAAAGCTACTGGCGATCAGTGGCGGACATCGCCGCTCAATCGCGTGATCTGCTCTTTCAGCTTCAGCTTCTCTTGCTTCAGACGGCGGATCTCGAGATCGTCGGAGCCTGCACGTGCAACTTCTTCCTCGATCCGACGCTCGAGGCTCTTATGCTTTTCGGCCAACTCTGCAATGTGAGCTGATAGCGACATCAGTGTCCTCCTGGTGGAGTTTGACGACACTCAACTGTCACACAAACACGTACACTTGTCCACGCGGCGAGACGCCATGCCTACGGAGAATTGAAGGCCAAAGCTAAACCTCGCGAAGAATTGCTCGGAGACCTCGACGACGGGGCCGTTCGCTTCGCGAGCGGTACCGCTCGGGGCGCCAGCGGACGCGCGAAAAACTTGCGTTCGGCGCAGTTTAGGCTGATATTTCCAAGAAGGAGCCGGACTTTGCGAGCGGGGTGGAAGCGCCCCGCCGATGGTGTGCGATGTGAGGGACAGCGCACACCATAGCTGAAAGCCAGCACGAGTGCGGCGCCACGGACCAGCGGGAGCAGATCAGAACAGTGATGCAGCGGCGGAACGACAGCGATCTTCGCGAGCAACTCGCGGCGCTCCGCGCCGAGCACCGCAGCCTCGATGACGAGATCATCGCTCTCGAGGGCACCGGCAGCGCCGATCAGCTTCTGATCAAGCGTCTCAAGAAGAAAAAGCTGGCGCTCAAGGACCAGATCACGATCATCGAGGATCAATTGCTCCCCGACATCATCGCCTGACGACCGGCACGTCAACCGCACCCGCGAGCGGCCGCGTTTTTCCGCTGGGCCGCTTCTCACGGGCCTGCGCGCTTGCCAATAGGGCGCAACCTCACTACACCCGCCCTTTCTCATCATCCGCGAGCAACCGATGAGCCGCCAGAAGGGTTCCGAGCCGACACCTCTCGTCGGCATCATCATGGGCAGTCAGTCCGACTGGACGACGATGCGCCATGCCGCCGACATCCTCAGCGCGCTCGCCGTGCCGTTCGAGACGCGCATCGTCTCCGCGCACCGCACGCCCGACCGCCTCTACGCCTATGCCAAGAGCGCCCGCGAGCGCGGCTTGCGCGTCATCATCGCCGGTGCCGGCGGAGCTGCGCACCTGCCGGGCATGACCGCGGCCATGACGGTGCTGCCGGTGCTCGGCGTGCCGGTGACGTCGAAGGCGCTCTCCGGCAAGGACAGCCTCTACTCCATCGTACAGATGCCGAAGGGCGTTCCGGTCGGCACCCTGGCCATCGGCGAGCCCGGCGCCGCCAACGCCGGCCTCCTTGCGGCACAAATCCTCGGCATCACCGATACGGCTCTCTACGAGCGCCTCGAGCGCTGGCGGGCCGAGCAGACGGCGGCCGTGGCCGACGCCCCTGTCGACGAGCGAGGTTGAGCGCGTCATGACCGCCTCGCAACCGCTGAAGCCCGGCGCGACCATCGGCATCCTCGGCGGCGGCCAGCTCGGCCGCATGCTGGCCATGGCGGCGGCGCGCCTCGGTCTCAAGTGCCATATCTATTCCGACAGTCCCGGTCCGGCCCTCGACGTGGCTTCGGCGACGACCATCGCGCCGTTCGAGGATCTCGACGCTGTGGCGCGGTTCGCTGCCATGGTCGACGTCGTCACCTACGAGTTCGAGAACGTGCCGCGCGCCACGGCGGATGCGGCCGCACGGGTGCGTCCGGTGCGGCCCGGAGCACGCGCTCTCGAAGTGGCGCAAGACCGCCTGGTCGAGAAGCAATTCGTCGCCTCGCTCGGGTTGCCGGTCGCACCGTTCGCGGCGGTCGACGACGACACCTCGCTGACGGCGGCAGCGGGTGTCCTCGGCTTTCCATCGATCCTGAAGACGCGCCGGCTCGGGTACGACGGCAAGGGGCAGGTCCGCCTCACCTCGGCCGGCGATTGTATGGGCGCCCTCGGCCGGCTCGGTCACGCTCCGGCGGTGCTCGAAGGATTCGTGCAGTTCCTGTTCGAGGTGTCGGTGCTCGTGGTGCGCGGTGCCAGCGGCGAGACACGCTTCTACGACATCCCGCTGAACACCCATCGCGACGGTATCCTGCACACCTCCGCCGTGCCCTCGCCGCTGCCGACGCGGGCCCGCGCACGCGCCCTCGAGATCGCCAGCCGCATCGCCCAGAAACTCGATTACGTCGGCGTGCTGGCGGTGGAGATGTTCTACCTCGGCGAGACGGCGGGCGAGCCGATCGTCGTCAACGAGATGGCGCCGCGCGTGCACAACTCCGGACACTGGACCATCGACGCCTGCCTCGTCAGCCAGTTCGAAAATCACATCCGCGCCGTCGCCGGCTGGCCGCTCGGCCCGACCGACCGCCATTCCGACGCGGTCATGACCAACCTGACCGGCGCCGACGCCCACGGCTGGCTCGAACTCGCCGCCGCGCCGAACCTCGGACTGCACCTCTACGGCAAGCACGAAGCGCGCCCGGGGCGCAAAATGGGCCACGTCACCACCATCGGACCGAAATCAGAGGGCAAGTGAGCGCCAGGCGGGTCCGCCGGGTGGACAACCCTGCCCGACTTTGCTAGACACCGCGCAAGAATTCGCACTGGATCAGCCGCCGGCATGGCAATCGGCCCTGCCGCAAGCGGTTATTTTCAGCTTCGTGGTCAACGATCAGCACAAGAGGAAAGGCCCCGCGTGCAGGTTCTCGTTCGCGACAACAACGTCGATCAGGCTCTCAAGGCGCTCAAGAAGAAGATGCAGCGCGAGGGCATTTTCCGCGAGATGAAGCTCCGTAACTATTACGAGAAGCCGTCCGAGAAGAAGGCGCGCGAGAAGGCCGAGGCCGTGCGCCGCGCCCGCAAGCTCGCCCGCAAGCGCGCCCAGCGCGAAGGCCTGCTGCCGAGCAAGCCGGCGGCACCGCGCCCCGGTCCGGGCGGCGCCCGCTGACGCTTCCGACCCGCGTCGCGTGAAGCATACGTTTCCGAAGAGCCTGCGGCCCGGCGCCGCGGGCTTTTCTCGTTTGTCTGGCGCCGCCGTTTCACGCCGCGTGACGGGACTCCATAAACGGCGAAGCCGTTTC
>CALFEM010000445.1 GCA_937950105.1 uncultured Alphaproteobacteria bacterium
GATCTCGTCGAAGCGGAAGAAGCGGCCGGCGCGGCGTTGGCGGCCGGCTCGACGCGGCGCTCGACCGCGGCGGCGACATCCTCCTTCAGCACCTGACCGCGCTTGCCGGAGCCCTGCACATCACCGGCCGCGAGACCGGCTTCGTCGAGCGCCTTGCGGGCGGCGGGCGAGGGCGGCATGTCGCCACCGGTTGCGGCCTTCGGCTTCTCGGCGACCGGCTCGGCCTTGGCGGTGGCGGGAGCGGGCTTCGGCTCGGCGGGTTTGGCGGGCGCAGCCGCCGGTGCCGGTGCAGCCGCGGCGGGCTTCGCAGCCGCGCCCGCGCCATCTCCGAGCAGGCCGAGCACGGCCCCGACGGCGACGGTTGCGCCCTCGGCAACGGCGATTTCGCCGAGCACGCCGGCAGCGGGGGCGGGAACCTCGACCGACACCTTGTCCGTCTCGAGTTCCACCAGCGGCTCGTCGGCCTTCACCGCGTCGCCGGGCTTCTTCAGCCACTTGCCGACGGTCGCCTCGGTCACCGACTCGCCGAGTGTGGGAACCCGAATTTCAATCGCCATCTCACGTCCGTCCTTTTCCGGTGCCGCCACGAACGATCCGCCGGAACCCTTCCGCCGTCGTCCGCGCCGCGCTTCGCTCTGATGATGGCCCCGGCTGCGTTGAGGTTGCGACCGGGGTTGTGGGGGTATGGAGCGCCGCAACGACCCTTGCGGGCCTGATGCGGCGCATCGCGTCTCAGGCGAACGCCTCCTCGACGAGCGCCTTCTGCTCCTGCATGTGTTTCTTGGCGAGGCCGGTCGCCGTCGAGGCCGAGGCCGGGCGGCCAGCATAGCGAGCGCGCTTGACCTTGCCGCCCGAGAGGTGCGCCAGCACCCACTCGATGTTCGGCTCGATGAACGACCACGCGCCCATGTTCTTCGGCTCTTCCTGACACCAGACGACATCGGTGACATTCTGGAACCGCGACAGCTCGTGGATGAGCGTGCGCGCCGGGAACGGGTAGAGCTGCTCGACGCGCAGGATGTAGGTGTCGGTGATGCCCGCCGCCTCGCGCGCGTCGACGAGATCGTAATAGACCTTGCCGGTGCACAGGACGACGCGCTTGATCTCGTTGTCGGGCTTCAGGACGATCTTCTCGTTGACGTCCTTGCGCATGGTGCGATCGCAGCTGTCCCACAGCACGCGATGGAACGACGTGCCTTCGCCGAGCTCTGCAAGATCGGAGATGACGCGCTTGTGGCGCAGCAGCGACTTCGGCGTCATCAGGATCAAAGGCTTGCGGAACTTGCGGTGGATCTGCCGGCGCAGGATGTGGAAGTAGTTGGCGGGCGTCGTGCAGTTCGCGACCTGCCAGTTGTCTTCCGCCGAGAGCTGCAGGAAGCGCTCGAGGCGCGCCGAAGAGTGCTCCGGTCCCTGGCCCTCGTAGCCGTGCGGCAGCAGGCAGACGAGGCCCGACATGCGCAGCCACTTGCGCTCGCCCGACGACAGGAACTGATCGAACACCACCTGGGCGCCGTTGGCGAAGTCACCGAACTGGCCTTCCCACATGGTCAGCGCATTCGGCTCGGCCAGCGAGTAGCCGTACTCGAAGCCGAGCACCGCTTCTTCCGACAGGCTCGAGTTGATGACCTCGTAGCGCGCCTGATCCGGCGAGATATGACGCAGCGGCGTCCAGCGCCGCTCGGTGTCCTGGTCGATCAGCACCGAGTGGCGCTGCGAGAAGGTGCCGCGCTCGCAATCCTGGCCCGACAGCCGGACCGGGATGCCCTCCGTCACCAGCGAGCCGAACGCCAGGTGCTCGGCCATGCCCCAGTCGATCCCGGCGCCGGTCTCGACCATCTCGCGGCGCTTGTCGAGCAGGCGGCCGACGGTCTTGTGAACATTGAGATCGGAAGAGCGTCGTGTAGGGAAAGAGTGTAGATCTCGGTGGT
>CALFEM010000446.1 GCA_937950105.1 uncultured Alphaproteobacteria bacterium
AGATGCCTAAGTGACTGGAGTTCAGACGTGTGCTCTTCCGATCTCGGGGCGGAGGCGACCAGATTGCCGGCGATGAGCGTCGTGGCGGCGGCGATGATCGTGAGCGTCTTGGACATGGTGGTCTCCGTCGGGTGAAGGGCTGCGGCGGCATGGCCACCGGTTCATGAGGCGATATTGCGCGCGGATGCGGGGCCGCGCTGTTCCGGCTGGAACACGACCTCGATTTCCATGTAAGCAGCTGATCTGAAGAGGTATTTTTCACGCCGCAGGCGGCGGTTGCGAGAGGCCCTTCGGGGTGCCGAGACCGGCTACGCCGCAGCAGCGATTGCGATCTGGCCGTCGCGCGCCGATATCGTGGGGCGGCGCAGCACTGTACGGAGATCCTGGCGTGACCTCATCGAGCGCGGCTTCAGCGTCGCAACTGGACCTCGTCGCGAAGGCGATCGACCTTGTCGGTGAGCGCGGGCGCGCGGCGCTTGCCACGGTCATCGAGACCTGGGGCTCGGCGCCGGTTCCGGTCGGCGGGCAGATGGTGATCGCCGCCGAGGACGAGTTCGCCGGGTCGGTGTCCGGTGGCTGCATCGAGGGCGAGGTCATCGTCGCCGGGCTCGAGGTGATCGCCGACGGCCAGCCGCGCATTCTCACGTTCGGGGTCGCCAACGAGACCGCGTGGCGCGCCGGGCTGCCGTGCGGCGGCAGGATCTCCGTTCTCGTCGTGCGGGTCGACCGCACGGCGGTCGCGGGATGGCTGGGCGAGGTACAGCAGGCCCGCCACGAACGCAGGCCGCTGGTCGTCGTTACCGATCTGGCCAGCGGCGCGGCAACGAGCTATCGCGACGCGGGCGAGGCGCCCCCGGGGGTTGCAGCGGCATTGCGCGATGGCCGGAGCACGTTGACGCGCACCGGCGAGCAACCCCAGACCTTCATTCACGTCTGGCTGCCGCCGCCGCGCATCGTCATCATCGGCGCAACCCATATCGCGCAGGTGCTGGTCGAGATGTTGAGGCTGATCGGTTTCGACGCGCTGGTCGTCGATCCCCGCACCGCCTACGCGACCGGCGAGCGGTTCTCCGGCGTGCGCCTGATCGCGGAATGGCCCGACGACGCGTTGCCGGCCCTGGCACTCGATCCGTTCACGGCGCTGGTGGCGGTGGCGCATACGCCGAACATCGACGATCTGCCGCTCAGGCGCGCGCTGGAAGCCGGCTGCTTCTACGTCGGCGCGCTCGGCTCGCGGCGCAATCACGCCAGGCGCGTCGAGCGGCTCGCGGCGGCCGGCGCGACACCGGAGCAGATCGCGCGTATCCGTGCGCCGATCGGGCTCGCCATCGGCGCGCAAGGTCCGGCGGAAATTGCCGCCGCGATCCTCGCCGAGATCATCCAGGCCGTGCGCCAGCGGACACCATCGTGAAGATCGCCGCCATCATCCTTGCCGCGGGGCGCTCGTGCCGCTTCGAGCGTGGCGACAAGCTCACCTCCGATGCCGCCGGCGTACCTTTGTTGCGGCGGACGGCGATGGCCGTCACTACCGTCGCGGACGCGACCATCGCGGTCAGCGGTCCCGATGATCACGAGCGCCGTGCTGCGCTCGACGGTCTGAACATTCGGCACGTCCTCAACCCTCATCCCGACAGCGGGCAAGGTCGCAGCATCGCCGTCGCGGTGGGGCAACTCGGAACCGAGTACGACGGCGCCATGATCGTGCCGGGCGACATGGCGGCGCTCGAGGCGCCGGTGCTGCGGGCGCTGCGCGACGCCTTCGTCGCCCGGCACGGCGAGCGCATCGTCGGCCTCTCGGTCGACGGTGAGGTTCGCCCGCCAGTGCTGTGGCCGCGCCGGCTGTTTGCCGCGCTGAGGGCGCTCGACGGCGAAGCCGGCGGCAAGGGCCTCGTCCAGCGCCATGGTGACGAAACCGACCTCATCGCAGTCACGCCGGAGCAGGTCTGGCAGCTCGACGACGTCGACACCGCCGCCGATCTCGACCGCCTCGTCGCGCGCCTCACGGCAGCCGCCCGCCCAGCGCCTTGATCGAGCCGAGTACGATCGCGGCGGACACGGCGAGCAGGAACAGCGCACGCAGCACCGGAGAGCGGGCGATGATCGCTTCTGCCGCGTCGGCATAGCTCCGTGCGGGCTTGGCTCCGGTGATCATGGCCGGGATCAGCGGCTCGCGCTTGACGATGCCATAGAAGATATTGGCGGCGACGTGCATGGCCACGAGCGGCAGCAGCACCCAGTAGAACAGCAGACGATGCACCCGCGAGGCGAGCTTCACCGTCTCCTCGTCGAGCAGGCGGTACAGCGGCCCGGCGGTGATGTCGTTGTGCTCGACCGTGAAGAGGCCGAGCAGTCCCGACGCTCCGACCGCCGCGAGCAAGGCCAGCACCATGTAGGCG
>CALFEM010000447.1 GCA_937950105.1 uncultured Alphaproteobacteria bacterium
GTGCTCTTCCGATCTGGCGAACATCGAGCGCTCGCGCGGCGCGGCCTGACGCGCCGCGGCGCGGTGCGCTGGCTGTGCGGCGGTGCGCTGACGCGGTGGCGGCGGCGCGTGATGATGGCCGGGCGCAGCATGTCCGATCACCTGCCCGCCCGGCTGGCGGCCGCCATAGCCACCGGGCTGGCCGGGACGCGGGCGTGCCTGCCCGGCCTGCTCGTTGGGGCGCACGTCTCCGAGGCGCGAGCCGGGCGGCAGCGGCGGGGGCGCACCCGGCGGGCGATGCGGAGGCTTGCCGTCGTTGTTGCCGTTGCTCATGCGATGCGCGCTTTCTGTCAGCGCCGTCCGGTAGGTCGGCGGCTCAGCGCATCTTTGGCGGGAAACACGGCAGTCTCAAGAGGCTGTTGCAGCGGGCGGTGATCTATCCGCACGGAATGGGCGGGAAATCTTCCGGGAACTGTCGTGCGCAGCGGTTGCTGCCCGGCTCATCTCCCAAAGCCCCTGTGTCAGCCGCCGGCCGAGCGGCGGCGGCGCAGCTCCAGCAGGCAGCTGTTGCCGTCCGGCCCGTGCTCGATGATGACTTCCTCGGTCTCGTTCCAGTAGCGCTCGAGTACCCGGCCGCCTCCGACCTCCATGCGCATGACCGATTCGCCGCCGTGGCGGTGGATGTCGTCGACCAGCGATCCGGTTTCGTTGCACCAGTGCGGCGAGGCGCTGGCCTCGCGCTCGTCGTCGTGGCTGCCAGGTGGCGCCAGCCGGTTGTCGGCGTCGGGCATCATCACCTGCGACTCGATGGCGGCCGTCACGCCGTCACCGGACGTACCCGCCCGTGCCGGTGCGCTGGCGGGCAGCGCCAGCGCGGTGGCGCCTGTCGCGAGTGAGAGAGCGATGGCCGCCCACGAGCCACCGTCCCTTGCACGTCGAATACGATGCACTGCTGTTCCCCCGGCCCTGCCGCCCCCGCGGCCGTCGCATTCGCCGGCGAAGCCGCCCGCGAGACGCACGATGTGCATCGCTCGCCATTGTGGCGACGGCCCGGCTCAAATGAGGCGGCGGCGATCGCCAACGCGCGATGCTGTGGGGATGTGCCTTGCCGGCCACGCCGGATGCTGCGGAACGCGGATCGCCGACATCGATGCGTGCGGTCAGTCTGACGCCTCGACGCCAAGCAGTTGCGCGTCGCTGTAGCGGTTGCCCCACGGGAAGCCGGTCGGGAAGACACTGGCGATTTCCTCGCGGTCGGCGCGCGTCAGGGCGAAGCGGGCTGCGGCCACGTTTTCGGCCATGTGCTCGGCCGAGCGGGTGCCGGGGATGGCGATGACGTCACGGTTGGCTGCCAGAACCCAGGCCAGCGCCATCTGCGCCGGAGTCATGCCGCGCCGCCGGGCCAGTGCCTCGAAGCCGGCGAGGGCGTCGCGGTTCTGCGAAAAGGCCGGCTCCAGGAAGCGCGGGTTGGCGCGACGGAAGTCACCCTTGGGAAAGCTCGAAGGCTCGAGTGGCGTTCCGGCGAGCATGCCGCGCGCCAGCGGACTGAAGGCGACGAAGGCGACGCCGAGTTCGCGGCAGGTGTCGAGCATCCGCTTCTCGACGTCGCGGGACCACAGCGAGTATTCGCTCTGCACGGCGGCGATGCGATGCACGCGATGAGCGCGACGCAAGGTCTCCGGCGAAACCTCGCTCAAGCCGATCGCGCCGATCTTGCCCTCGCGCTTGAGGGCGGCGAGCGCCTCGATGGCCTCCTCGATCGGCCGGTCGCTCTCGCGGCGGTGCACATAGAACAGCTCGACGTGCTCGCGGCCGAGCCGCTTCAACGATTTTTCGAGCGAGCTTCTGAGGTGCGCCGGACTGTTGTCGACGCGCCGCTCGCCGGTCGCCTGGACGAAGCGGATGGCGGCCTTGGTGGCGATCATCACCCGCGCCCGGCTCTCGCGCAGGAAGCGGCCGATCAGGTCCTCGCTCTGGCCCATGCCGTAGATGTCGGCGGTGTCGAAGTGGTTGACGCCGAGATCGACGGTGCGGGCCAGCAGCCGCATGGTCTCGGCTTCCGTGGTCGCGCCGTACATGCCGGATATGCTCATGGCGCCGAGGCCGATCGACGACACCAGCGGTCCGAAGGTGCCGAGCCTTCGCATGTCCATGAGCACTTCCCCAGTTTTCTCTCGCGGAGCTTGCTGCTCCGCCGTCCGTCTTGCCGCGGGCGGTTCGAACAGATTTATTCTCCAAACCCTTCCGTAGGAAGCAAGAACAAGGACCAATAAATGAACCTCGCACAGAAGCTTGCAGAGCGCGCCGCAGCCGGGCGTCCGGTCCGCATCGCCCAGGTCGGCGCCGGCAAGTTCGGCACCATGTTCCTCGCACAGGCGCGCCTGACGCGGGGTGTGCACGTCGCCGGCCTTGCCGATCTCGATCCCGGCCGCGCCCGCGATCGTCTTGCCGGGGCTGGATGGGAAGCGGAGCGCCTTGCCGCGGCCAGCCTCGACGACGCTTTCGCCCGTGGCGGCACGTTCGTGACGGCCGACGCCGAGGCGATCATCGCCGATCCGCGCATCGAGGTGGTGATCGAGGCGACCGGCGATCCGGCGACCGGCGTGCGCCTGGCGCGGCATGCCTTCCGCCACGGCAAGCACGTGGTGATGGTCAACGTCGAGGCGGATGCTCTCGTCGGCCCTTTGCTGGCGGCCGAGGCGCGGGCGGCCGGCGTGGTCTATTCGCTGGCCTGGGGCGACCAGCCGGCCTTGATCGCCGAGCACGTCGACTGGGCGCGCACAGCCGGCTTCGAGGTGATCTGCGCCGGCAAGGGCACGCGCTACCTGCCGAGCTACCACGCCTCCACGCCGGACACCGTGTGGGACATCATCTCCGGCTATCTCAAGGTCAAGCGCGGGACCATCAACCCGCAGATGTTCAACTCGTTCATCGACGGCACCAAATCGGCGATCGAGATGACCGCGGTGTGCAACGCCTGTGATCTCGTTCCCCAGACCGGCGGACTTGCGTTCCCGCCGGCCTCGCGGTTCGAGCTGGCGGACGTGCTGAAGCCCGCGAGCGACGGCGGCCGGATCGAGAAGAAGGGGGTGACCGAGGTGACGTCGTCGCTCTATCGCGACGGCCGCGATGTTCCCCATCACATCGCCATGGGAACCTTTGTGGTGGTGACGAGCGAGAGCGCCTACGCGCGGGCCTGCTTCGGCGAATACAACATGCTGCAGGATGCTTCCGGCACCTACGCCGCGCTCTATCGTCCGACGCACATGATCGGCCTCGAACTCGGCATCTCGGTCGCCTCGGCGGCGCTGCGCGGCGAGCCGACCGGGTGCGCGCGCGTCTTCAATTCGGACGTGGTGGCGGTGGCGAAGCGGTCTCTCAAGGCCGGTGAGGTGCTCGACGGTGAGGGTGGCTTCACGGTGTGGGGACGGCAATGCCCGGCGGATGTTTCGGTCGCGTCGGGTTTTCTGCCGATGGGGCTGGCGCACAAGGTCCGGCTGGTGCGCGATGTCGCCGAAGGCAGCCTCCTGCGCGAGGCCGATGTGGCGCTCGATCCGGGTAATGCTGCGGTCGCGGCGCGCGCCTCCATGATCGAAGGCGTGAAGACACTTCGGCAACCTGTAGTGGCATGATTGCAGACGCACTTACGAACTTGCTCGCAACCCTCGCATCATTATGCTACTTAAAGTAGTAATTCATACGATTCGCCGCGAGGGGCAATTTCATGAAGCCTGGGGTGCAAGCGACGCGGCTTGCTGTGGCCAAGCCGCTCTACAGTCAGGTGCGCGAGGTTCTTCTGCGCCGTATCGGCCAGGGCGAGTGGAGCGCCGGCGAAGCGCTGCCGAACGAGTTCCTGCTCTCCAACGACTTCGGCGTGTCCATCGGCACCATCCGCCGCGCCATCGAGGGGCTCGAGCAGACCGGCGTGCTGAAGCGCATCCAGGGGCGCGGCACCTATGTCGCCGGCCCCGGAGCCATGGCGCTGGAGGACAAGTTCTGCCGGCTGCGGGTGCGGGGTGCTCCGGCCGAGGTCACGCATGAACTCGAGGGTGTGACGCGCCGCAAGGCGTCCCCGGACGAGGTGGTGACACTGCATCTCGCCCAGGGCGACGACGTCACCGAAATTCGCCAGCGGGTGGTTGTCGCCCGCGCGGTCGTCGGCATCGAGACCAGCGTCGTCGCGGTCGGCCGCTTCCCGCGTCTCGAAACGCAGCTCTCCTACGGCCAACTCGTCTATCGCGTGCTGGCGGACTACGGCTCGCTGGTCGCGCTGGCGAGCGAGTGCGTCAGCTCCTTTGCCGCCGACGCGGCCGCCGCTCACGCCCTGTCGTGCACGGCCGGGGAGCCGCTGCTCGAAGTCCGGCGTGTCGCCTACACCATCGACAAGGAGCCGGTCGAAATGCGCCGCTCTTTTTATCGCCTGTCCGCGCTTGCCGGGCTCACCTACGACCACACCATTCGATAGAACGCCTCGAAGACAGCGGATGCGCCTGTTCTTAGGGCGCCACAGACGATCCGGCTGAAGGAAACTTCACACCAGCGGCAGGGCTGCAAACATGTCGAGCACGCTGCGCATCTGCCTGAAGTCGGGCGACCGGATTTTCGTCAACGGTGCGGTCTTGCGCGCCGATCGCAAGGTGACACTCGAAATCCTCAACGACGTGACGTTCCTGCTGGAGCATCACGTCATCGGCGAGGAGGATGCGACGACGCCGCTGCGCCGCCTCTACTTTCATGTGCAGACGATACTGACCGAGCCGGCATCGGCGGCCCGTGAGCGCGACGCAGCCCGCGCCATCGTCGATCGTCTGAGTTCAGCCACCGACGACGCGGCGATTGCCGAGCGGCTGGCCACCATCGCCGAAATGATCGAGCGGGAGCGGCCGTTCGAGGCGCTGAAAGCCATTCGCGCCCTGTTCCCCATCGAGGACCGCATCGGGTCGGCGCGCCGTCCGGGCTGATGCGAGGCTCGAAGCGAGGCGGCCCCGCGCCGGGTGGCGCGGTCCGGCCAACCGTCGGTGTGGTGCCGTCACGACGGCTTCGAACTCGCTCATGCCGCGACCGACCACGTCGAGCGCCAGATCGAGGCCGCGCGCCATTTCGCCCCGCGTGGCGGCCAGTGCCGACATGGCGCGCTCCAGCCTGTCCAATGCCTGCTCGATGTCTGTGCTCATGGCCGTCCGCACGGTTTCCCGCGTGGCACGTTGCGGGACGGCGGTTAACAGGCGGTTAAAACTGT
>CALFEM010000448.1 GCA_937950105.1 uncultured Alphaproteobacteria bacterium
ACGAGATGCCTAAGTGACTGGAGTTCAGACGTGTGCTCTTCCGATCTCAGAACCGTCCGTTCTTCATTCTCGGCGAGGTTCGCAATGCCGGACAGTTCCCCTATGTCTCCGGCATGACCGTCGAAACCGCGGTCGCGATCGCGGGCGGCTACACCGAGCGCGCCAGCGACCGCAAGTTCCGCATCTCGCGCCGGATCAACGGCTACGTCGAGCAGATCGAGGCGCCGTCGGACTACGTCATCAAGCCTGGCGACACCGTCTACGTGTTCGAAAGGTTCCTCTGACATCTTGCGCAGTGCACCGCGTATCCTCGCGCTGCACGACGCAAGACGGCCAACGACGTGACGAACCCACTGCGCATCCTGCACGTGCTGCGTGCTCCGGTCGGCGGCCTTTTCCGCCACGTCGCTGACCTTGCGCGCGCGCAGGTCGCGCGTGGCCATCAGGTCGGTATTCTCGCCGATTCCGAAGCCAGCGACGGGCTGACGGAAACGAGGCTCGCGGGCCTCGACGCCGATATGCCGCTCGGCGTCGCGCGTGTCCCGATGGCGCGTGAGGTCGGGCTCGGCGACTACCGGGCCAGCCGCGCCACCGCACGCCACGCCTTTTCGATCTCCGCCGACGTGTTGCATGGACACGGTGCCAAGGGCGGTGCCTACGCCCGCCTCGCCGCCGCCCGCATGACGAAAGCCGGCCGCCGCGTCGGTGCCTATTACACGCCGCACGGCGGCAGCCTCCACTACGCACCGACGTCGCTGAAGGGTATCGTCTTCATGGCGCTAGAACGCCACCTCGCGTCGCACACCGACGCGATCATCTTCGAAAGCGCCTACTCGTCGCGCATCTACGCCGAGAACGTCGGCATGCCGGCGCACCTCGCCTCGCGCATCATTCCGAACGGCATACGTGCCGACGAACTTGAGCCCGTGCGCGCCGGCAACGATGCGGCGGACTTCGTCTTCGTCGGCGAGTTGCGCAAGCTGAAGGGCGTTGACCTGATGCTGCGTGCCCTCGCCGCTATCGAAGCGCCGAGGCGCCCGACCGCCGTGATCGTCGGCGACGGGCCCGACGGGGCCGAGTTCCGCGATCTCGCAGACCGTCTCGACCTCTCCGAGCGCGTCCGCTTTCCGGGCGCCATGCCGGCGCGCCAGGCGTTCGCGCTCGGGCGCACACTGGTCATGCCGTCGCGCGCGGAGAGCTTCCCTTATGTCGTGCTCGAAGCCGGGGGCGCGGCGCTCCCGATGATCGCGACATCGGTCGGCGGCATACCCGAAATTGCCGCGGGCAGCTCGTTGCGGCTGGTCGAGAGCGAGAACGTCGAGGCGCTCACCGCGGCCATGCTTCGCAACCTCGAGGATCCGGCCGGCGCCACAGCCGACGCCGCGAGCCTGCGTGACGTCATCGCCGCGCGCTACTCGGTCGACGTGATGACCGACGCGGTGCTCGACCTCTACACGACGACGCTGCGGCGCTAGCACCTCGTTAACCAGTCCGGCCCGGTTGGCCCTGTGACTGCGGACGGCATGCGCCGTCTGGCACGGCCTCTGCTCTTTCCTCGCTTGATCGTTCCACAACGAGACAGCGAGTGAACCACGTCATGCCCAAAGAGCATTCGACTGCGGACGTCATCGATGGCGCGGGCGTCGCGCGCCCTGCCGCTCTGAAAAGCAGTGTGACGGTCGAACTGCCTGTGCTCGCCGACTTTCGCGCCGGCCAGCAGTCGAGCCTGATCTCGCCGACGGTGCTGCGCGGTTCCGTACGCGCCTTCGATCTCGTGGTCACCGTGGTCATTGGTTTCGCCGTCGCCTTCGCCTACGTCGCCGAGGGTGATGTCCGCTGGTCCAGCATCTATACGGCAGCGAACCTCGGCACCGGGCTTGCGACTCTCGTCGCCTTCGAGCTGTTTCGCCTGAACACACTGGCCGCGTTCGCCGACGTGCTGCGTCACCTGCCGCGCATCGTGCTGGCGTGGACCACCGCCTTCGCGCTGCTCGTCGCCGGCGTCTTCTTCCTGAAGGCCGGGCCCGAGGTTTCGCGCGTATGGCTGGCGCTCTGGTTCACCAGCGGCGGCGTCGCGCTGGTTGCCGGGCGCGTCGCGCTGGCGGGCCTCGTCCGCCATTGGGCGCGTCAGGGCCGTCTTTATCGTCGCGCAGCGATCTACGGCAGCGGACCGGTGACAGAGGATCTCATTCGCCAGCTCGAACAGCAGGCTGCCGGTGAGATCCGCATCTCCGGCATTTTCGACGACCGCGACGGCGACCGCTCGACTGCCAACATCGCCGGCTACCCGCGCATCGGTGGCCTCGGCGATCTCGTCGCCCATTGCCGCGGCACGCGCATCGATCTCGTCATCGTCGCGCTGCCGATCGCCGCCGAGGGCCGTCTCGTCGAGGTCCTGCGGCAGATCTCCGTGCTGCCCGTCGACATCAAGCTGCCGGCGGCGGCGACGACGCTGCGGTTCTCGCCGCGCACCTACTCACGCGTCGGCAACGTCTCGATGATCGACCTGCACGATGCGCCGATCGCCGACTGGGGGCGCGTCTCCAAGTGGCTGTTCGACAAGATCGTCGGCACCACGGCCCTGCTGCTGCTCGCGCCGCTGATGGCGGCGATCGCCGTCGCGATCAAGCTCGACAGCCGCGGCCCGGTCCTGTTCCGCCAGAAGCGCTACGGCTTCAACAACGAGCTGATCGAGGTGCTCAAGTTCCGCTCGATGTACACCGATCGCTGCGATGCGACCGCGTCGAAGCTGGTCACCCGCGACGATCCCCGCGTCACCCGCGTCGGCCGTTTCATCCGCCGCACCAGCCTCGACGAGTTGCCGCAACTCATCAACGTGGTGCTCGGGCAGCTCTCGCTCGTCGGCCCGCGCCCGCACGCGCTGCAAGCGAAGGCGGCCAACCAGCTCTACGACGAGGTGGTCGAGGGCTACTTTGCGCGCCACAAGGTCAAGCCCGGCATCACCGGCTGGGCGCAGATCAACGGTTGGCGCGGCGAAACCGATACCCCCGAGAAGATCAGGAAGCGCGTCGAGCACGACCTGTACTACATCGAGAACTGGTCGGTGTTTCTCGACATCTACATCCTGGTGAAGACACCTTTCGCACTGCTCGACACCGAGAACGCCTTTTGATCGCGCCACGCGTTCCAGCGCCGCACAAGCTCGAGCAAACGAAGTGACAGCTCTCGTCTATCGCATTCCCGTCCTGCCGAGACCGGTGCTGCCGCGCGGTCTCGCCATGCCTGGCGCGGTGCCGCCCCGCAGCCTCGTACACACGCTGGCACTGGGGCTCGTCTGGCTGGCCGTCGCATCGGGATCGGTGGTCTTCACCGAGCCCGCACCGACCGATGTCCTCACGCTCGGCGTGATCGTGCTGCTGCCCGTCATCGGGCTCGTCGCATTCCGCGCCGCGCACATGTCCCTCGCCGCCATCTGGCTCGTCATCTGCGCGGGCGGCTTCGTCGCCGCGATCGATACGAGCGCGGTCGGCACGGCAACGACGCACATGGCAGTCTCGCTCTATCTCTGCCTCGCATCGGTCGTCATCGCCGGCTTCGTCACGCTGAAGCCGGTCGCGCATACGCGTCTGCTTCTGAATGCTCACCTCGCCGGCGCGCTGATCGCCGCGAGCGCCGCTCTCGCCGGCTATTTCGGGCTCGTGCCCGGCGCCGCCGATCTGTTCGTCAAGTTCGAGCGCGCCAGCGGTCCGTTCAAGGATCCCAACGTCTTCGGACCCTATCTCATTCCCGCGATCGTCTACGCGCTGCATCTGTGGCTGACGCGGCCGCTGCACCGCGGCCTCCTCCCGGCCATCGCGTTCGCCGTTCTTACGGTCGCATTACTGCTTTCCTTCTCCCGCGCCGCCTGGGCCGGTGCGGCTATGGCAATCGCCCTCTACCTCTATCTGTCGTTCGTGACGACACGCCGGGACCTCGATCGGCTGCGCATCACCGGCCTCGTTCTGGCGGGTGCGCTGTTGCTGGTTCCGCTGCTGGCGGCCGCACTTCAGCACGATGCGATCGGCAAGCTGTTCTCCGAGCGCGCGACCTTGACGCAGAGTTATGACGTCGGTCCCGAAGGCCGCTTCGGTGGACAAGAGAAGGCCCTCGACCTGATCGCGGAGCATCCGCTCGGCCTCGGCGCCCTGGAATTCTCGCGAAGCTACCATCACGAAGAAGTCCACAACGTCTATCTCAGCATGTTCCTCAACGCCGGCTGGGTCGGCGGCTGCCTGTTTCTCGCGTTGTCCGTCTCGTTGCTCGCGCTCAGCCTGACACACGCACTCCGCCGCGGCACCCTGCAGGCGCTGCACATCGTCGCGTTCGCTGCCTTGAGTTCAAACGTGTTGATCGGCGCGGTGATCGATACCGACCACTGGCGCCATCTCTATCTGCTGATCGCCATCGCCGTCGGCCTGATGGCGGCGCGCGCGCCGGCGCGGCGCCGGGAGGCCCGCATTATCGCCGACCGCCGACCACTGCTGCTGCGCCGGGTCGTCGTGCTGGCACCACCGCGACGTGAGGCCCGGATCGTGCGGCGCTCGGGCGAGGTGGTCGAGCTGTTCCCCGATCCGTTGCGTGGCCGCCCCCCGGGTGGGTTCAAGCGCGCCGTCCGTCTCATCGGTCCCGTGCGACCGAAACGTCTGCCGCGTCTGCGCGGGACGGCCGTCGCCAGGGTATGACCTTTAGCCCTGCAGCTACTCGTAACGGCAAGATAGCGCTTCACTTTCCGCATACTGCGCCGCGCGGCACGACACTTTGCCGCCCCCGCAAAACGTTGACCTAAGTCAACCTCGGGTGCCGCCGACGTTTCTACAGTGACGTAATCAGGTACCCGGTGACGACGTGTTTGCGGGGCTGTCCTCAGCGCGGTCACCTCGCGAACACGGAACCGTACCGTGGTGCCTGTCCGGATCCTGGAGACCTTTGCCGATGCGGCCCGAACTCCTGAAGAAGTATGCGCAGCCTGTTCCGCGCTACACGAGCTACCCGACGGCCCCGCACTTCTCGCCCAAGGTCGATGCGGACACCTATCGCCGCTGGCTCGGCGCGATCGCACCCGGCACGCCGCTGTCGCTCTACGCGCACGTGCCGTTCTGCAAAGAGATGTGCTGGTACTGCGGCTGCTCGATGAAGGTGACGAAGCGCCACGCTCCGATCGAGCGCTATCTCGACGCACTGACGCACGAGATCGAAACGGTCTCCGGCCTCGTTGGCACCGGCCACCCGGTCACGCACATCCATTGGGGCGGCGGCAGTCCGAGCATCCTCGAGCCCGACGATATCCTGCGCCTCGCGGGCGCCCTCAGGCGTGGTTTCGCATTCGCTGATGACGCCGAGTTCGCCGTCGAGATCGATCCGCGCGGCCTCGATCAGGCGCGCGTCGATGCGTTCGCCGAAGCCGGAGTCAACCGCGTCAGCATCGGTGTGCAGGATTTCGACACCGCCGTGCAGACCGCGATCAACCGCATGCAGTCGTTCGAAATGACAGAGTGGGTGGTGCAGGCGTTCCGCGCTCGTGGCGTCCAGTCGATCAACATCGATCTCGTCTACGGCCTGCCGCATCAGGACATGTCGACGCTCGATAAGACGCTCAACCATGTGCTCAGCCTGAGGCCCGACCGCATTGCTCTGTTCGGCTACGCACACTTGCCTTCCCGCATCGTACACCAGCGGCTGATCGACGAAGCTGCGCTCCCCGACATGGAACAGCGCTTCGAACAGGCCAACCGCGCGGCGAACCGGCTCGCCTCGGCCGGCTATGTCGGCGTCGGGCTCGATCACTATGCCTTGCCGACCGACAGCCTCGTCACCGGAAACCTGCACCGCAATTTCCAGGGCTATACGACGGATACCGCCTCGGCACTGATCGGACTCGGCGCGTCTTCCATCGGCCGTCTGCCGCAGGGCTACGTGCAGAATGCCACCCCGATCAGAGATTATGAGCGCCGCGTCGCCAACGCTGGCCTGGCAACCGTGCGCGGCCACGCACTGAGCCTCGACGATGAAGCTCGCGCACTGGTGATCGAGCGCCTGATGTGTGATTTCCGCTTCCCGACCGAGGAATTGCGCCAGCGCTTCGGAATTGCGGCCGACCCGATCATCGGCGAGGCCGAGATGCTGGTTCAGAGAGATAGCGACGATCTGATCGAGCGCGACGGTGATCAGCCCGGATTCCGCGTCACCGACAAAGGCCGCCTTTTCGTCCGCTCCATCTGTTCGGCCTTCGACAGCTACCTGGGGCAAAGCAAGGCGCAGCATTCGAGCGGTATCTGAGCCGCTATCGACACTCACGAACGCCATCATGTGAGGGTAGATGACGAGAAGGCGAGCGGTCCTCCGCTCGCCTTCTTTGTGTCTCAGCGGCTGCCGAGTGCGCGGTAGAGCCGCTCGATGTCCTGATCGCCGGCCTGCGACCGCTGGCGGAGATCATCCGAGAACATCGGCGGCGCGACATCGCCGCGACGCTGCTCGAGACTCTGAATTTCTCCGGTATCGGTCTGGATGGTGATGGTACGCGTCACCGCGCGGCCATCGTCGTAGATCGCGGTAACGCGGAGATCGAGCGTTTCGATGGACGGCGGATGCTGGCCGACGAGAAGCTCGCGACCGACACGATCCATCCATGCCGGCAGCGGTCGCCCGTCGGCCTGCATGACCCTGTACTCGACCAGACGCCGCTCGCTCTCGAACGCGGTGGAGATCTGAAGCACCAGGACGCGATCGCGCACCAGGCTCGAGAAGACGAGTTCATCACCGCTCGCATCTGCCTGCGCCGAACCGAGATGGAAGCGCAGCGAGAAGCCGGACAACCCCTTAACATCCCAAGGCTTCAGCAGACCATCTCCTGCCTGCCGGCGATACTCGTCGTGCAGACGCCGCATCTCCTCCTGATCGAGGACCTTCTGCACCGCGCCCTGTTTGCCGTCGAACCGGGCGAGGCCGCCCAGCGGATCGATTCCGTTGGCGGCGGCAATTACCACGCCATCGACATCGAGTGAGCCGGCGATACCACCGAGGCCTTCGATGCCGTTCACCGTATCGACGACGACACCGTGCACCGTGATCGGCGTCATGGCATCGGGACGCGCGGGATCGGGCGTGTCCCTGACCCAGTCCGGCAATGCGACGTGATCAGCTGCCGGCGAGCAGTCGATGCGGACGGTGGCTGTAGCGGTGCCGCCTTGGCCATC
>CALFEM010000449.1 GCA_937950105.1 uncultured Alphaproteobacteria bacterium
CCTCGACCGATCGCGTGCGGCGATGCTGATCCACTCCGGCAGCCGCGGCCTCGGGCAGGCCGTGTTCCAGGAGCTGATCGGCGCGCACGAGGGCCGTCAGCTGAACGAGGAGAGCGGGGCCGCCGCGCACTATCTGGCGCGCCACGATCACGCCATGCGGTTCGCGCGCGCCAACCGGGCGTTGATCGCGTGGCGCTTCGCAGGGCAGCTCGGCACGGAGGCGCGCCTCGTTTCGGATGTCGCGCACAACATGGTGACGCGCGAGGAGTTCGAAGGCGCGCCGGCATGGTTCCACCGCAAGGGTGCCGCCTCGACGCGTGAAGCGCGCGCTGCGGGTTGCGTCATGATCCCCGGATCACGCGGCACGCCGAGCTATCTGGTGCAGCCGCTCAGCGGTACGGCGGAACGCGCGGTGTGGTCACTCGCGCATGGCGCTGGCCGCCGCTGGCAGCGCGGCTATGCGAAGTCGCGCCTGTCGCACAAGTATCGCGTCGACGATCTGAAGCGCACCGATCTCGGCGGGCGCGTGATCTGCGAGGATCGCGAGCTGCTCTATGACGAGGCGCCACAGGCCTACAAGGACATCGCCCAAGTGGTGGCCGATCTCGAAGCGCACGGGCTTGCGCGCACCATCGCCGTCTATCGCCCGGTCCTCACCTACAAGGCGCGGAGGGCCGGCGATGACTGAGCGCGTCTGGTTGCAGATCACGTCCGGCCGCGGTCCCGGAGAATGCCAGCTCGCGGTCGCGCATCTGGCGCGCGTGCTGCTGGCGGAATCGAATGCCGCCGGGCTCGACGCCGAGCTGATCGACAGCGCTCGGGGCGGCGTCGATGGCGGGCTGCTGTCGGCGTTGCTCTCCATCGAGGGCGTCGACGCCGGACGCTTTGCGCGCCGCAACACCGGCAGCGTGCAATGGGTATGCCCGTCGCCATTGCGCACCGATCACAAGCGCAAGAACTGGTTCGTCGCGGTCGATATGCTTGCGCCGCCGGATGTGGACGCAGGCGGCGCGATCCGGCTGGCCGACGTCACATTCGAGGCGATGCACGCGTCCGGTCCCGGCGGCCAGCATGTCAACAAGACCGAGAGCGCGGTGCGCGCCACACATCGTCCGAGCGGGCTCGTCGCAGTGGCGCGCGAGGAACGCTCGCAGGCGATGAACAAGCGTCTCGCTCTCGCGCGCCTCGCGCAGATGCTGGCGAGCGCGGCAGAAGGAAAACGCGCAGATGCCGAGCGAGAGCGCTGGCAGCGCCACGATCAACTCGAGCGCGGCCAGCCGGTGCGTGTATTCAAGGGACCCGAGTTCCGCGAGACGAAGTGAACAACGACAGCCGCCTTTCGAAGACGTCGTGATTGGGGCAACGGCAGGGGCGCCTGGCACGTACAAAAAACCAACGGCCGCGATCGTGAGATCGCGGCCGTTGCAATGTTCGAAATTCGACTGCGTAATCAGGCGATCGCGGCCTTGAGCTTGTCGGCGACGTCGGTCTTCTCCCACGAGAAGCCGCCGTCCTTGTCCGGCTCGCGGCCGAAGTGGCCGTAGGCCGCGGTGCGCGCGTAGATCGGCTTGTTCAGATCGAGGTGGCTGCGGATGCCGCGCGGCGTCAGGTCCATGATCTTCGGGATCGCGGCTTCGATGGCAGCCTCGTCAACCTTGCCGGTGCCGTGCGTATCGACGTAGATCGACAGCGGACGCGCGACGCCGATGGCATACGAGAGCTGGATGGTGCAGCGGTCAGCGAGACCGGCGGCGACCACGTTCTTCGCCAGATAGCGCGACGCGTACGCTGCCGAGCGATCCACCTTGGTCGGGTCCTTGCCCGAGAATGCGCCGCCACCGTGCGGCGCCGCGCCGCCGTAGGTGTCGACGATGATCTTGCGGCCGGTCAGACCGCAATCGCCATCCGGACCACCGATGTAGAATGCGCCGGTCGGGTTGATGTGCCAGACCGTGTCGTTGGTGATCCACTCCTTCGGCAGCGCCGCGCGCACATACGGCTCGACGATGTCGCGCACCTGCTTCGACGACAGGTCCTTCACCACGTGCTGATGCGACACGACGATGGCGCTGACGCCGACCGGCTTGCCGTTCTCGTAGCGCACGGTGACCTGCGACTTGGAGTCGGGCCCGAGCTTGGCGGCCTCGCCCTTGCCGGCCTTACGCGCGGCGGCGAGATCGGCGAGGATGCGGTGCGAATAGTAGATCGGCGCCGGCATCAGCACCGGTGTCTCGTTGCAGGCATATCCGAACATGATGCCCTGGTCGCCTGCGCCTTCCTCGGCGTTGGTCGGCTGCTTGGCATCGACGCCCGCGGCGATGTCGGCCGACTGGCCGTGCAGCAGCACTTCGATGTTGGCGTTGGCCCAGTGGAAGCCTTCCTGCTCGTAGCCGATGTCCTTGATCGCCTTGCGGGCAATGTCCTGGATCATGGCGACAGTGACGCTCGGCGCCGTGTTGGAGTACTCACCAGCGACGACGACACGCTGCGTCGT
>CALFEM010000450.1 GCA_937950105.1 uncultured Alphaproteobacteria bacterium
GGCGACCCCCGAGATCTACACTCTTTCCCTACACGACGCTCTTCCGATCTCCGCCCAATCCGTTCCGCTGTCCGCCGGGGCCGTATGAGCGCGCCTGCATGATCGCGCACTATCTGAAGACGTCGAAGCCGCGCTCCAAGCTGGTGATCATCGATCCGAAGAAGGCGATCTCCAAGCAGCCGTTGTTCACGGCCGCGTTCAACGAACTCTACGCCGGCATCATCGATTTCCACCTGAGCAACGACATCGACGATTTCTCGCTGGCGAGCGTCGACCCCGCCAGCAAGCAGATCGTCACCAAATCCGGCATGAAGATCAAGGCTGACGTGGCCAACATCATCCCGCCGCAGAAGGCCGGCGCGATCGCCGAGATTGCGGGCTGCACGAAGGGCGACTGGTGCCCGATCGACCCCGAGAACTTCGCTTCGACGCAGGTCGCCGACGTCTACGTCATCGGTGATGCCTCGGCGGCCGGCGAGATGCCGAAGTCGGCCTTTTCGGCCAACAGCCAGTCGAAGTCGGTCTCGAACGATCTCGAGGCGATGCTGGCCGGGAAGCCGAAGTATCCGCCGCGGTACCGCAATACCTGCTGGTCGCTGCTTGGCCCGGACAACAGCGTCAGGGTGGTGGCGAGCTACAAGCCCAACGGCACCGGCGTCGCCGCCGTCGGCTCGTTCGTCTCCAAGCTGGAGGATGACGCCAAGACCCGCGCCAAGTCGTACAAGGAGAGCGTCGGCTGGTACGCCGGCATCGTCGCCGAGGGCTTCAACAAGAAGGTCGATCAGATCTAGCGGGTGCCACGGGCTCGGGGGGCTGGGCCAGGGCCGGAGGCATCGTCGGCACTTCCCGTCACATTCCATACGCGCTGCGGCGGTGATAGCCTCGGGCGTTGACAGGGGGAGTCGGGAGGACAGGGGTGGTTTTTTGCCATATCGGGCGACATGGCTCGCAGGGAAGGGGCCGTCATCGATGAGCGCGCGTCCTGACGGCAAGCCGCGAGCAACGGCCGGGCGGTGCCGTCTCGCGGGTTGGCTGCGCAGCAGCGCCGCCGCGGGGCTGCTGGCGGTGCCGGCTATGGCTGCAGGCGTTTCGGCGACGCAGGCGCAGGACGCCAAGCGCGGCGAGCACGTCTTCCGTCGGTGCCTGCTGTGCCACGTGGTCGAGTCGGGTTCGACCAACGCCATTGGCCCACCGCTCAACGATGTCGTCGGCCGTCGGGCCGGGGCCATTCCGGGGTTCCAGTATTCCGAGATCATGCAACTGGCGCGTGAAAAGGGCCTCTCGTGGAGCGAGGATGCCCTGTTCCGGTTTCTCGACAAGCCGGAGGATTTCATGCCCGGCACCTACATGGCGTTCGCCGGCCTCGAGGAGCAGGAGCGCCATGACGTCATCGCCTATCTGAAGCAATTGACCGAGCGCAGCCGAGTGAAGCCGCAAGGCGGTACGGTACGGCCGCCGTCCGAGGCACCGGTGGCTGCGCCCACGGCGTCTCCGCCCAAGCTCGGCGGCCGGCTGTCGCCTGAACCGGCAACGCCCGCCTACGTGCCGAACGTTCCGCCGACCATGCTGCAGAAGGACGCCGGGGCTGCGCGGCCCGAGCGCCCTCAGGGCGGCACGAAGCGGCCTGCGCAGCCGGCGGAGCCGAATTGACTTTGGCAAGGTCGATGCGGCCGTTCTGGTCGCGTGCCAGCATCGGGCGTCGGTCGGCAGACTGTCCGTGGAGGTCGATAAAGAGCCTTTCAGCAATTCCGTTGCTTGTTGCCGGCGTCGCGTGCAATGCTGAACGGCGGTTTGCGAGCGCAGCGTTTCCACGGGATTGGTACTGGGCATGATCAGCAGGACGACACTCTTGATGGGCGTGGCGCTGGTTGGATCGGCCTTCGCGCTGACCAGTCCGTCGCTCGCCCTGTGCGGCGTCATCAAGAAGACGGCGACGGCGAAGTCGAGGGATGCGGCTCTGGCGAAAGCCAATAGTGCGGGGCTGGTGGAAGTGCGCAAGCTCGAGAAGGCCTATGGCGCCAGCAACGTGAACTACAAGCCCGCGAAGGTGGCGTGCGTCGGCGGCGGCTCTCTCAAGGAGCCGGGCGGCAAGACGAAAACCTTCCCGATCGATTGCACGATCACTCAGAGCTTCTGCACCAAATGAGCGGTTCTGGTTTCGTCTTGGCCGAGATGCTGTGACGGGGGCGAGCGGAATCGACGGATAGTGCAGTTGCAACGGCATAGATTTTCCGTGGCGCCGATGATGGATTGGACGGACCGGCATTGCCGGGCGTTCCACCGTCAGCTGACGCGGCGCGCGCTGCTCTACACCGAGATGGTGACGGCGGACGCGGTGCTGTATGGCAAGCGCCAGCAGTTGCTCGGATACAGCGCCGAGGAACACCCGATCGCGCTGCAACTCGGCGGCTCCGATCCGTCGAAGCTCGCGGAGGCGGCCGTTATCGGCGCGGCGCTCGGCTACGACGAGATCAACCTCAACGTCGGCTGCCCGTCGGACCGCGTGCAGGAGGGCCGCTTCGGCGCCTGCCTGATGGCGGAGCCGGGGCTCGTCGCGGAGTGCGTCTCGGCGATGCAGGCGCGCGTCCCCGTTCCCGTGACTGTGAAGTGCCGCATCGGCATCGACGAACAGGACGCCGAGGCGGACTTCGCACGCTTCATAGACAGCGTCGCCGGGGATGGCGGCTGCCGCACATTCGTCGTGCATGCGCGCAAGGCCTGGCTGAAGGGCCTTTCGCCGAAGGAGAACCGCGAGATCCCGCCGCTCGATTACGCCCGCGTCTACCGGCTCAAGGCGTCTCGGCCCGATCTCACCATCGTCGTCAACGGCGGCATCGGTTCTGTCGACGAGGTGGAGGCGCACCTCGCGCACGTCGACGGCGTCATGCTCGGGCGCGCGGCCTATCAGACGCCGTATCTGCTGGCGGAGGTGGACAGACGCATTTTCGGGGACGAAGGCGAGATCCCGTCACGCGCCGATGCCGTGCGCGCCATGCTGCCGTACGTCGAGGCGCATCTGGCGAGCGGCGGGCGGCTCAACAACGTCACCCGCCACATGCTCGGGCTCTATCACGGCCGACCGCGCGCGCGGGTGTTCCGCCGCCACCTGAGCGAGCACGGCGTTGGCGCGTCGGCAGGCGCCAGCGTGCTGTCCGAGGCGCTCGACATTGCCGAAGGATCGCGGCAGACGGTGCTCGCCGCCGAGTAGTAAGATCGGCGAGCGGTGCGGCTTCTGCCGCGGCCGGTGAGGAGAGTTCCTTGGACCCCGTCCTGCCTTTGGCCCACATCCTCGCTGGCAATCTCGCGCTTGCGCTCGACGCATCAGGTATCACGCTGCTCGTCGCTGCCCTGCTGGTCGCGGGCCTCGTCGTCGGGCTGTTGTCCGGGCTGCTCGGCATCGGTGGTGGCGGTATTCTGGTGCCGGTGCTCTACGAGACTTTTGCGGCACTCGGCGTCGATCCCGCGATCCGCATGCACATGGCGCTCGGCACCACGCTCGCCATCATCGTGCCGACGTCGTTGCGCTCATTCGCAGCGCATCGCGCCAAAGGTTCGGCGGACATGGCGCTGGTCAAACGCATGGCGCCGTGGGTGGTGGCGGGCGTCGTCCTCGGCTCCGTGGTCGCCGGCGGCGCGAGCGGCACGGCACTGAAGTGGGTCTGGGTCGTGTTCGGCACCACCATGGCGGCGAAGATGTGGTTCGGCCGCGACGAGTGGCGGCTCGCCGACGACATTCCGAAAAGCCACGGCGTCGAAGCCTACGCCATGTTCGTCGGCTTCGTGTCGGTCCTCATCAGCATCGGCGGCGCCGCGCTGGTCGTTGCCTTCATGACGCTCTACGGGCGCAACGTGCTGCAGGCCGTCGGTACGTCGAGCGGGTTCGGGCCGCTGATCGCCATACCGGGTGTCATCGGCTATGCCGTGACCGGCTTCGGTGTCGATACCGGGCTGCCGCTGTCGCTCGGCTATGTCAGCGTGTTGACGGCAGCAATCGTGATCCCGGCGAGCGTGCTGGCGGCGCCACTCGGCGTTCGCCTCGCGCACGGCATATCGAAACGGCGGCTCGAGCAGGCGTTCGCGCTGTTTCTCGTCGTGGTCGTGGCGCGCTTCCTCTACGTCATTTTCACGGGCCACTGACGCGCTCGCTGCGCTGCGCCGTGACGCGGAAGGCAAGTTCAGCTAGCCTGCGGACCTTGTCGATATCGAGCGAGGCTTGCCGTGCGGAATCTCCTTGCTGTCCTCTCTTGCGCACTGATCGCGGTTGGCGCTGTTCTCCTGCCGGCGAACGCCGCGGATGCGCCGTCACTGCCGCCACCGCGTGGCGAGGAGACGCCAGCGATCGCGCCGCTCAAGGGCGACGACGAGATCGGAAGAGCACACGTCTGAACTCCAGTCACTTAGGCATCTCG
>CALFEM010000451.1 GCA_937950105.1 uncultured Alphaproteobacteria bacterium
ATCTAAGCGGGAAACCCACCTCAAAACAAGGTCTCGCTCGAGAGCCGTGGAAGACCACCACGTTGATAGGCCGGGTGTGGAAGCGCTGCAAGGCGTGTAGCTTACCGGTACTAATAACTCGATTGGCTTGATTGCTCTCATTAAGCAATGCTCATCGATATCGCTCATGAACGAACGTTCGCGCCGCAAAGCGCGTCTAGAATTCAAGCGTGCCTCGCGCGGCTGCAAAGCCCTGCGCGAGCTCGATGAGCGTAGGGCTCATTGAAAGACCAGAAAACAGAAGTCATATGACGTCTCCGCCGACCTGGTGATTATGGCGGGGTGGCTGCACCCGATCCCATTCCGAACTCGGCCGTGAAACGCCCCAGCGCCGATGGTACTTCGTCTCAAGACGCGGGAGAGTAGGTCGTTGCCAGGTCTGCAGAGACGTGAGAGCACTGGACATCAAAGAAGTCATGATCCTCTATACGAATTGGAACGCAAAACGCCGCCTCGGCTCTGTCGAGGCGGCGCTTTCGTGTTTGCCGTGCAGATGAGAGCTGCCGCTCGTTCGCGCCGCGGCTCTCTCTCGGGGGAACCGGCTCTCGCTCGCGAGAGAGCGGTTCAGAGATCTAACACCACGACAGTATTATCGACCGACCGGACGGCTGCGCGCCGGCACGAGCGTTTTCCTGTGCCGTCGCTAGAGCCTTTGGTGCCCCTGGCCCGACTCGAACGGGCACGCTGTTTCCAGCAACAGATTTTGAGTCTGCCGCGTCTACCGATTCCGCCACAGAGGCACTGAGGGGAGGTCGAAAGCGCGCATAATATCCAGCAAAGACGTGCCGTCAACATCCGTGCGGAACTCCGGAGGCGCGCGGTGATTGTTTCGAAACAGCCTAGAGTTTCCGCCCGGCAGATCGAGCGTCGGACCTACACCGCCAGGGCTCACGGGCTGACATCGCACGCGAGGAGGCGCCCGTGCCGGCTGCCGATGCACCGCAACCCCCACGTCAGCAGCCGAGCTCCCGAGCAGCGGCAGCCGCAATCGATCGTCGTTTCGCACGGCGCGTGTTGATCGTCCTCCTGATCGGGGCGGTGGCTGCGGCGCTTTGGCGGATCGTCGACATCCTGCTGCTGGCGTTCGGCTCGACGCTGGTGGCGCTCGGGCTCAACGCGCTCGCCGGGCTCATCGGTCGGCTGACCGGCGCGCGACACAGCTACAGCGTTCTGGCCGCGGCTGTTTTCGTGATCTCGGTTCTGGTCGCGGTCCTCTGGATCTTCGGCGCCCAGATTTCAGCGCAGCTTGCCGTTGTTTCTAATCGCTTGCCGCAGGCCATCGAAGGCGTCATGTCCGGCAACTCGCTGGGGGAACTGAGAGAGCTTCTGCAGGGGTCGTCTCTCGGTGGTCTCGTCGCGAGCGTGTTTGCGTGGGGAACGACCATCGCCGGCGTCGTGGCGGGTTTCGTGCTGGTGATGACCGCAGGCGTCTACATCGCACTCGATCCGCAGCGTTACCGCGCCGGCTTCCTGGCACTGATTCCACGCGGCAGCACGGCGATCGCCGAAGAAGCGCTCGACGAGTCCGGACTGGCGCTACGCAACTGGTTCGTCAGTCAGCTCCTCGCCATGCTCATCGTCGGCCTGGTGAGCATGTTGGGATTGTGGGCGCTCGGGATACCGGGATTTCTGGCGCTCGGCCTGATCGCGGGATTGTTCGAGTTCGTGCCGATCATCGGACCGATCGCTGGTGCCGTGCCGGCGATCCTCATTGCTTCGATGGAGGACACGACCACGCTCATCTCTGTCGTCGCCCTGTTCGTCGCGATCCAGCAGATCGAGAACAATCTCATCATGCCGTTGTTGAGCGGGCGCGTGGCGCACATGCCGGCGGCCATCGCCATTTTCGGAACGCTGGCGATGGGTGTCCTTTTCGGGCCGCTCGGTCTGCTGTTCGGATATCCGCTGGCCATTCTTGCCAACGTACTCATACGCCAGCTTTACGTTCGCGAGATCGTCGGCAAGGACGCTGAGCTGCCATCGGAAGCGGAACGCCGCGCGGAGCCTTGAGCGTTCGTGACGTGAACAGGAGTTACTGCGGAGCGTGCGTCTGCAGCAGAAAGATGCTGCGATGAACGCAGCTGATCTCGGCGATCGAGACCTTGTCGCCTTCCGACAGGCCGCCGGCCTCGGTCACGTTGAAGGCAATAATCTCGCGGCCGTCGTCGAGCAGGATCGCCGCCGAGATCTCGCCGGAGCCGCCTTCGCCGGGCGCCATGGAAAGCCGCCAGTGCTGGAACGTGCCGCGATGGTGGGCGGCGGGCGTGAGCGCGCAGTCACTCGGCGCTTCCTCATGTGCCCGCGGCATGAGCCAGGCCGCAACGGCTGCGGCAACGAGCGCCAGCGCGACGAGCGGCAACAGGATCGTGCGGATGCTTCTGGTGCGTGACGCGCTCAATTCGCTGGCCTTGGGCGAGGACTGCCGATGGTCGATCCGCCAACTCTATCGCCGCACGCCGACGAAGCAAGCTGCTGTGCCCGGTCAGAAGCTCGCTTGGGCCACGGATCGTGCGCAGTCGCTTCAATGGAATGAAAAAGTCGTGCGGCCGGAGGCGTGGCGGTGCTCCGTCACCTCGATATGGTCGCCGACATGCGGATCGCGCGAACGCAGTGTGAGCACACGGACATGGCGGCCGTCGTCGAGCTTCACTGCGACGTCGAGGCCGTCCTGAGCGCCCTTCTGCACCGGTGTGGTCACGCTCTCGATGGTGCCGGCGACGCGCGTCTTCGTCTCGTGCGTGTCGAGATCGACCAGCCACATGAGCGCGCCGAGAGCGGCAATGGCAGCGGCCACGCTGGCCGCCATCATCAAACGCCGCCGCCGGATCTCACGGTCGATCTTCAATCGTGTTTCGTGTCGCATGTGTCTCCGCTTCTCCCTCTCCCCCTGCAAGTGCATGGCATGGGGAGAGGGAAGTTATCACGCCGCCTTGGATTGACCGTCGACTACGCCGCGCGCGGCTCCGCCGCGACGAGCCGCACGATGTCGGCCATGATGTCGTTGAGCTGGAAGTCCTTCGGCGTGTAGACGGCGGCGACGCCGAACGCCTTCAGCGTCTTGGCGTCGTCCGGCGGGATGATGCCGCCGACCACGACGGGAATGTCGTCGAGACCCTCGGCGCGCATCCGCTCCATGACCTCCTTGACGAGCGGCACGTGGCTACCCGACAGGATCGACAGGCCCACGACATGAACGCTCTCGTCGAGCGCGGCGCGGACGATCTGCGACGGCGTCAATCGGATGCCCTCGTAGACGACCTCCATGCCGCAATCGCGGGCGCGCACCGCAATCTGCTCGGCGCCGTTGGAGTGGCCGTCGAGGCCCGGCTTGCCGACCAGGAACTTGATGCGGCGGCCGAGCTTGTTGGACACGCTCTCGACCGAACCGCGCACCGCCTCGATGGCCGCGCCGTCGCGCGTGACGGCGGCCTGAGATACGCCGGTCGGCGCGCGATAC
>CALFEM010000452.1 GCA_937950105.1 uncultured Alphaproteobacteria bacterium
GGAAGCGGAAGATCGCGGGGCCCGGCATGACCAAACGCTGCGGACGTGCTAGACAACACGGCTGATGCGTGCAGGTACGCGACGATTGCGTGAATAGTCGAGTTGGAGGGGTATCGTTCCATGTTGCCGAACTTCAAGAAGTCCGAGCCCGAGGCCAAGGCGCCCGGCGCACCCGCGACGCCTGCGGGGCAGACCCTCCAGCCGCCGCGTCCGCAACCGCCATCACTCCGCACCGGGTCCGAACGCGGCGCCCCGTCGGTGATCGGCCCCGATCTCATCATCACCGGCAATCTGGTCTCCAAGGGAGAGATGCAGATCGACGGTGAGGTGCAGGGCGACATTCGCGGCACCAACATCATCATTGGTGAGCGCGCCAGGATCACCGGCACGGTGATCGCCGAGGAGACGGTGATTCGCGGTCAGGTCATGGGCTCGGTGCGCAGCCGCCGCGTCATGCTGCAGACGTCGAGCCGGGTCGAGGGCGACATCTACCACCAGTCGCTGGCGATCGAGCAGGGCGCCTACTTCGAAGGCAAGTCGCGCCGCTCGGACGATCCGCTCGCCGGGACGGCACCGGCCGCGACCGCCGCGGCACCGGCCGCAATCCCGGCGACTCCGGCAGCAATCCCACCGGCCGCCGAGTAAACGGCGCCCCGAACTTGTCGCGGCAAGCTCTTACCAGCGTCAGAAACGAACGGGCCGCCCTGAGGGCGGCCCGTCGTGTTTCAGGATGTCTTGCCCGGCTTACTTGCCGACCCGCGGCAGCCACCAGAGGCGGCGGCGGCGATCGTGCTTCTCGGCGAGGATGTGGAAGCTCGCGGCCTCCTGCTTGTGACGCAGCACGCGCGCCTCGCGCTTGGAGAGATGACCATCGGCCAGGAAGTCGTTCTTGAGGCTGGTGATGCGCTTCTGCTCGTGGCGGAGCTTGCGGCCCTCGGTCCAGGTGATCGAGCCGTCGCGGCGGCCGTCCTCGATGCGCTCGGCCTGGTTGGCGAGGCGCTTGTCGACCGGCTTGGTCGAGTGCGCGGACGCGGCGAGCGTGCCCGACATCACGAGGCCGGCGGCAAGAGCGAGGGTGGCGATCTTCATTGTCGTTCTCCGTTGAGGGACCGGGCGGCGCCCGGTGTCGTTGCAGGTCAATTCGATGACGCGGAGAATGCGACTCCCGCTTTGAACCAACTCTGAACGCCGTTTTCATTCTGTGTTCATGTCGGCGGCGGCGGGTCGGGGCGGAGAACTCGCCTGAGATGGACGCGCGACGTGGCGGGCACGGCGAGCGGATATGCTCCCGTCGGCGGCCGACAGCGCCCGCCGATGGAGAGGGCACTGCCGTTCGTGGTGTCACTTGATGGTGATGGTGAAGCTCGGCATCGCCTGCGCGCCCGGAGCCGACGGCGCTTCGGCCGAGGACGGCGCCTGTTTGGTGATCGAGCGCGTCGTCGCCGGTTTCGGCACGCGCTCCATGGGCGCGCCCGGCGTATTGCACTTGCCGTTGTCCCAATAGTCCTTGGCGGTGGACGAGCGCACGCCCTCGTACATGGAATAGTGCAGCAGCTTGTTCGGCCCGCCGAACTGCGGCTTCTCCATCAGCGTCTTCATCGCCTCCGCCATGATGGTGGCGGCGGCCTCGAGATCGTACTTCTCGTTGCCGGCCAGCTTGCACTGCTTCATTACGAACAGCCAGTCGTGGATGATGAAGGCCGGGGCGTATCCCCACGGCGAGTAGCCCTTGATGGCGCGCAGCGCGGTCGGGATCGAGCCGCCGTCGGTGTACATGGCGGCGGGCGTGATGACCGTGCCGTCCGAGCGCTTGAAGGTCAGCGGATTGGCGGGATCGGGCTCGTAGAGGAAGCTGTCGTTGCCGATCCAGGTGACGCGCAGCGTGCCCTTGAGATCGCCGGTGCTGGTCTTGTCGTAGTGCCAGCCGAACAACTGGTCGAGGCAGCCACCGAACGCGATCGTCGTGCCGGCGACGGCCAGCGCCATCAACTTCTTCCGCATCATAGAGAAATCTCCCTCACTCGTGGCCGGCGCCAGCGGCGCTTGACCTCACAACGGCACCGGCCTACCAGAGCCGGAGCCAGTTTTCGAGCCCCCTTCATGAGATCACGGACGAGCCCATGAGCAAGCCCGCACGCGCAGCGAAATCCAACCTCATTCCCGGTGCCACCGGCGATTGGGAGGTGGTGATCGGCATGGAAGTGCACGCGCAGGTGAATTCGCGCGCCAAGCTGTTTTCGGGCGCCTCGACCGCATTCGGCGGTGAGCCGAACAACCACGTGTCGCTGGTCGATGCGGCGATGCCCGGCATGCTGCCGGTCATCAACGAGGAATGCGTGGCGCAGGCGATCCGCACCGGTCTCGGGCTCAAGGCGGAGATCAATCTGCGCAGCGTGTTCGACCGCAAGAACTACTTCTATCCCGACCTGCCGCAGGGCTACCAGATCAGCCAGTACAAGCAGCCGATCGTCGGCGAGGGCGAGATCGAGATCGACATCGACGGCGAGGTGAAGAAGGTCGGCATCGAGCGGCTGCATCTCGAGCAGGACGCCGGGAAGTCGATCCACGACCAGAGCCCGGACTATTCGTTCGTCGACCTGAACCGCTCGGGCGTGGCGTTGATGGAGATCGTGTCGAAGCCGGATTTGCGCTCGTCGAAGGAAGCGCAGGCCTACGTGACGAAGCTCAGGACCATCCTGCGTTATCTCGGCACCTGCGACGGCGACATGGAGAAAGGCAACCTGCGCGCCGACGTCAACGTCTCGGTGAGGAAACCCGGTGACAAGCTCGGTACGCGCTGCGAGATCAAGAACGTCAATTCGATCCGCTTCATCGGCCAGGCGGTCGAGGTCGAGGCGCGCCGCCAGATCGACATCATCGAGGGCGGCGGAAAGATCGACCAGGAAACGCGGCTGTTCGATCCGGGCAAGGGTGAGACGCGCTCGATGCGCTCGAAGGAAGAGGCGCACGACTACCGCTATTTCCCCGATCCCGATCTGCTGCCGCTCGAGTTTACGCAGAGCTACGTCGACGACCTGAAGCAGCATCTGCCCGAGCTTCCGGACGAGAAGATCGCGCGCTTCATGAAGGACTACGGCCTCTCGCACTACGACGCCAACGTGCTGGTGGCCGAGCGCGAGCGCGCCGATTTCTTCGAGGCCGTTGCAAAAGGACGCGACGGCAAGCTCGCCGCCAACTGGGTCATCAACGAACTGCTCGGCCGCCTGAACAAGGACGGCCACGACATCGCCGACAGCCCTGTTTCGGCGGCGCAGATCGGCGGCATCGTGGGCCTCATCAGCGACGGCACCATCTCCGGCAAGATCGCCAAGGACCTGTTCGAGATCGTCTGGAGCGAGGGCGGCGATCCGGCCGAGATCGTCGAAGCGCGCGGCATGAAGCAGGTGACGGACACCGGCGCCATCGAGAAGGCGGTCGATGAAATCATCGCGGCCAACCCCGACAAGGTAGCGCAGGTGGTGGCGAAGCCGTCGATGCTCGGCTGGTTCGTCGGCCAGGTGATGAAGCAGAGCGGCGGCAAGGCCAACCCCGCCGCCGTCAACGACATCCTGAAAAAGAAGCTCGGCATAGCGTGAGGCGGGCATGACCGGCGAAGTGGCGCTGCCGGAGTGCTATCGCTGTCAGTTCGACGAGCAGGGCTATCCGTGCCAGCGTGCGGATGACGCGGGCCTCGATTACGCAAAGATCGCCCGCGACATCGTGCGGGCAGGGCGCGCCTTCGCCGGTGAAATGATCGACGAAGCGCTCTACGCCGAGGCGCGCTGGGCGAGCGACTGCGAGTTCGAGATCGAGAACGAGCATCCCGAGCACATCCTGCCGCTCGCCATCGCCGCCATCGATGCCTGCGAGACACTGCAGGACGCGGCCTATGTCGCCGCCGGCATCGTCGAGAACATGATGGTGAAGCACGGTCCTCGCGTCATCAGCGACGTCGAGCGCCTCGCGTCGAAGAGCGGCAAGTTCCGCTACGTGCTGTCGGGCATCTGGAGCCAGGGCGACAGCATCGACAAGGGCGTGTGGGAACGCATCGGAATCGCGGTGGCGCAGGGCGGGCGCATGAGCGCCGACGGGCGCGGACCGTGGGACGGCAATCCCGTCACCGTGCTCGACGACGAGGCCGCGGAAACGCTGCTGAAGGAGAGTGTCACCGACGCCGCTCGCACGTTCGGCATCATCGCGGATTGAAGGCCGCGCCGGTCCCGTTTCAGAGGCGTTTGCCGCTCACGTGTTCGCCGCCGACTTTCGCCGCCGGGGAGGCTGTATCGGGCGCGTTCTGCTCGCCGGCCATCAGCGTCGCCTTCTCCGGCAGGCGAATCGCAGACCACAGCGGCAGATGATCGGAGCCGACCGGGCGGCCGATGCGCTGGTCGACGACGGTCAGCCCCGACGACACGAACGCATGGTCGATCTGCACCTGCGGCAGCGGCATCGGCGCAGGCCAGGCCGGCCAGCTTGCCAGCACGCGCTCCGGTGCAGAGAGGCCCGATGCGCTCGCGAACGCATCGTAGCTCGCCGATAGCCGCGTCATGTTGAAATCACCCGCGACGATCACCTCGCCCTCGATGCCGCGCACGTGCTTCGCCAGACCGGCGAGCTGCGCCTCATGCCAGTCGTGGCGCTTGCTCGGGCGGTAGATGTGCGTGCCGATGACGGTGACCCTGGAGCCGCGCACGTCCCCGCTGCGGAACTCGGCCCACACCATCGGCGGATTACTGAGCGTCGGCATGCGCGTGCCGGAGCGTTCGAAGCGTTCGCGCGCCAGCAGCACCTGCGAGCAGGGCCAGGCCTCGGCACAACTCACCTGATGGGGATACTTGCGCTTCACGCGCTCGAGCAGCGCCGCCTTGTCGGGTCCGAATTCGGACAGCAGCACGATGTCGGCGTCGGCCCGCGCCAGATACAGCATCAGGGCTTCGGGGCGCGCGTTGTCGTGCCACGCATTGATGGCGACCAGACGCAGGACGCGCGGTTCGGCGCGGCTGGCGACGGTGCGATGCCACGGCAGGAACTCCTCGCCCGGCCGCTCGCGCGCGTCGAGTGTCGTCAGCGACGGCGCGATGGCGACGAGCCCAAGCGCGCTGGCGAGGAACATCAGCCGGCCGGTCCTGAGCAGCAGGGTGGCGGCGGCGACGAGGGTCGCCGCCAGGGCATGGAGCGCCAGCGGCGCGGCGATGTCGAGCACCGGCCAGACGTCGCGCAGCACGGTCATCCACAGCACGGCGCCGGCCGTCGCGAGCATCAGCCAAGCGATTGCCGCCGCGAGGGTTCCCCCGCGCTCCCCTGCGATGATCGACCGAACGAAACCCAACGCCACACACTCCTGTCGCGGTTCGCTTGCACGTGACCGCACGGCAAGGCCCGGCTTCGACAGACGTCGGGGCTTGCTCTCAACCAATTGTTAACCCATTTTCCCGCGGACGGCACTGCGAACCGCGTTCGCGGGACACTTCTCACGTCCGTGGATGGGCGAGTGGAGGGTTTTGCAAGCGCCGTGCCCGCAAGCGCGATGCCTGCGGGCAGGGTGGGGGCCGACGGGCTCGGGGGGCTCCTGGCTGGTGAAGCACGAAGCGTCGCTTGCCCTCAGAGGCCGGCGGCGAGGCGACTGCGCGCGGGTGCTCTGCATCCGCGTCGGCCTGGAACGAGACGAGAGGCAGCGCAGACGGCATCCGCCGCGACGCGCCAGATGAAGGGCGGCCCATGTCGCTGCAGGAATACGCCGACGCGATCATCACGTTCGTGCGCGACAATCCCAACTGGACGGCGCCAATCATCTTCCTGCTGGCGTTCGGCGAGAGCATCGCCTTCGTCTCGCTGGTGCTGCCGTTCTGGGGCATGCTGGTCGCCATCGGCGTCATGATCGGCGGTGCCGACATCTCGACGTTCGTCATCATATGGATCGCCGCCAGCGTCGGCGCCGCGCTCGGCGACTGGGTCTCGTACTGGCTGGGCTTCCACTTCCACGACAGAATCGCGGCCATGTGGCCGCTGTCAAAATACCCGGACCTGCTGCCGCGCGGGCATGCGTTCATGGAGAAGTACGGCGTCTGGGCGATCGTGCTCGGCCGCTTCTCGGGTCCGTTCCGCGCCTCGGTGCCGATCGTCGCTGGCGCCACGCAGATGGATCGCACTCACTTCCAGATCGCCAACTGGCTGTCGGCTTTCCTGTGGGCGGGCGTGCTGCTGCTGTTCGGCGACGGCATCGGCCAGGTGTTCACGTGGGGCCGTCAGGTGCTCGGCTGGTGATGGCGGTCGCGTCGACCGGCGCTGGCGAGGGCCTCAAGGAGCAACTGATCGGCTTTGTCGCCGCCAACATCGCGCTGGCCGAGCCGCTGGTGTTCCTGCTCGGTTTCGCCGAAAGCATCGTCTTCCTGTCCCTGCTGGTGCCGTCGACGTTCCTGTTTCTCGCCATCGGCGGCCTGCATCAGGCGGCGGGCGGGCATTTCGTGCCGCTGTGGCTGGCGGCGGCGGCGGGCGCCTTTCTCGGCGATGTCATCTCGTATGCGATCGGGCGCTATTTCCGCCACGAGGTGGCAGGGCTCTGGCCGTTCTCGAAGAAGCCGGAATGGTACGTGCTGGCGCGGGCGTTCTTCCAGAGGTGGGGCATGCTCGGCGTGGTCGGCTCCAAGTTCCTCGGCATGATGCGGCCGTTCGTGCCCGTGGTGGCGGGAGCGACCGGCATGCGCTGGCCGCTGTTCCTGATCGCCAGCGCCATTTCGTGCCTGATGTGGTCGGGCGCGTTCCTGGGGCCGGGCCACGGCCTCGTCTGGTTCATGCGCTGACAGACGATCTGGCGATGGCGCCAATTCCAGCCAATCCGCAGCGCGGGGCTTGCCGAGCGGCGGCGGATCGCCTAGAGGGAGGGCCAACCCGGCGGCGCGCACTCCGCAGCGCTGCCCAGCGAGCTATTGCCAATTCACCGAGGTGAGCCATGACCGCCCGTTCGGACCGCAACGTCGAGACGCAGAAGAAGAAGGCCCGCCGCGTCATTCCGCGCGCCAAGGTCACGCGCAACCAGGGCAATACGGCCGGCGCCCGCAAGCGCCTGAAAAAGCTCGCGGCCAAGGCCCAGAACGCCAGGGCGAAGGCGGCCGGCTGAGCCCGCCCGCGGTCGTACCGGCCGTCGCGGCGGCCCGTCGTAGCGGATTCCCATGACGTCCTCCGGCGACCGCCATGACGGGCGCATCGGATTCGTGCATACTCCTTGGCCTTGTGGCTTTGGGAGCGTCCGGTCATGTCCGAAGCCGGCCTGTCGGCAGCGAGCGCATCTGACGCGGGCACCGGGCTCTACCCGCCGACGCTGACGCCGTCCGAACAGCCACTCGGCCTCACCCGCTTTCTGCTGGCCTGCGCCGACAATCCCCTCGCCACGATCCCTGCTGCCGCCTTCCGCGAGCCGGTTCACGCCTTCGTGCCGGTGCGAGGGCGGCGCGTGCTGTGGGTGTGCGATCCCGACTGGACGGAGCGCATCCTCGTCGCCGACGCCGATCGCTACCGCAAAACCGAGATCGAGCGACGCGTACTGGAGCCGGCCGCCGGTGACGGCGTGCTGACGGCGAACGGAGTGAGCTGGCGCTGGCAGCGACGCGTGCTCGCCCCGCTGTTCCGGCATGGCGAGATCGTGCGCTACGTGCCGGAGATGCGTGCCGCCGCCGAGCATCTGACGGGCGCGTGGCAGGCGTCGGCAGGGCGCCGCACGACCATCCGGCAGATCGACGCCGACATGACGTCGGTGACGTTCGACGTGATCGTGCGCACCATGCTGGCGGGTGGCGCGCCGAGCGATGTCGCCGAGGTGATGCGTGCGGGGGCAGCCTACCTCGAGGCGACGCCGTGGGAGATCGGCTTCTCGATCCTCGGCCTGCCGCGCTGGTTGCCGCACCCGGCCTGGCTGAAGCTGCGCCGCAATGCGAGTGCACTCCGCCGCGCTGTCGGCACCATCATCGACGATCGCCGCCGCCGGGTCGACACGTCGGGCGACGAGGCGCCCGATCTGCTCGGCCGCCTGCTCGCCGCGCGCGATCCAGAGACGGCGGCGCCGCTGACGCACGATCAACTGGTCGACAATCTGGCGACACTGCTCGAGGCTGGTCACGAGACGACGGCCAAAGCGCTGACCTGGTCGCTCTATCTTCTGGCGCGGGCGCCCGTGTGGCAGGACCGTGTGCGCGACGAGGTGCAGCGCGTGGCCGGGAGCGCACCTCTTGAGGCGTCGCATCTCGACGCCCTCGAAGTGACGGAGCGCGTGCTGAGGGAGGCGATGCGGCTCTACCCGCCGGCACCGATGCTGGCACGGACGCCGCTCGCGCGCGAAACCATCGCCGGCCACGAGGTGGCGCCGGGCGAACAGATCCTGATGCCGGTGTTCGCCATTCATCGCCATCGCCGGCTGTGGTCCGATCCCGATCGCTTCAATCCCGACCGCTTCCTGCCCGAACGCGCCGAGACCTATCGGCGCACGCAGTACATGCCGTTCGGAGCGGGGCCGCGCATCTGCATCGGCGCCTCGTTCGCGCTGGTCGAAGCCAAGGTGCTGCTGGCGAGCCTGATCCGCGCGGCGCGCTTCGGCTGGGACGGCAAGCACATGCCGGAACCGCAGAGCCGCGTCACGCTGCGCCCGAAAGGCGGCATGCCGCTCGCCGTCGAGATGCTGTGAGGCGCGTCAGCGCGATCGTGTCACGTGGTATCGGGCCGTCAGGGTGTGCGCGGCGCCGGGTGCGAGCGCGATAGCGTCGTCGGCAGCGTTCGCGGTCTCGACGCACAGCATGCGCGTGTAGCCGTCGGCGCCCATGTCGCCGAGGCGTGCTGATTTGTCGATCCACGGGTTCCATACCACCGCGCTGCGGCTGCCGCTCGCGTTGATGTGGATGCGGTGGCCGCCCGCGCCGTCGTCGATGACGATGTCGCCCGGCGGATCGAAATAGATGCGGTCGACCTCTCCCGCGAAGGTCACGGCGCCCTGCTGCCGGTGTCGAGATCGGAAGAGCACACGTCTGAACTCCAGTCACTTAGGCATCTCGT
>CALFEM010000453.1 GCA_937950105.1 uncultured Alphaproteobacteria bacterium
TTTTCTCTCATCGTGTCGCCTCTCAGCCCTGGCTCGAGCCCCTGCGATCGAAATCGATCGCGTAAACCGTCTGGCCACCGTCGGGCCCGGCATATGTCCGGTTCGTGTGTCAATTGTGGCGGGCGCGAGTGTCGTTCAGGGTACCTGAGCCCGGCTTGAATAGGCGAGGACGCCCGGCTCGGCAAGGCTGGGTTGGCGCGCGCTCGCGGGGCATCGGACGATCGGGTGACGGCCGCGGACGGACCGGCGAACGGCACCTGCATCCGGTCAGAGGGAGCGCGGCGCCGGATTTCGTGTCGATACGCCATGAACGCCGGAATGCGGTATCAGCAGCCGAAGCACTACGTTAGTATGAGAAAATCATGCGGTTCGAACGAAAATAAACCACGTTCGCGAACGCGCTCTCCAGAGACCTGTTGAATTCGACTATGTGCCACTTGTAGCGCTTTCGTGCGGCGCATAGTGAACCGGCTTCGACTGCAGACCGAAAGTGGATGGGAGCCTGTTGTTCCCGTCCGGTCGGCCTATTTGTAGCGAACGTGTGTGCATCCTGCGCGACCGCAGGCCAAGCGCCGCACGGCGCCGATATTCGGCGCGGGTCTCGAGACACCTCGAACGGAGACGGGCGACTGCAGACATTGTCAGCCGCGCCGCCTCGGGATCACGATCACTGTCGGGAGCAGTGCACCACATGGCCAACATTCTTTTTCCACTGAACGCCGCCGCCAAAACGCATCACAACATCCTCGAGACCGTGCTCATCGAGCATGCCGTCCGCAACGGTGAGGGCAAACTCGCCTCCACCGGCGCGTTCGTCGCCGAGACCGGCCAGCACACCGGCCGCTCGCCGAACGACAAATTCGTCGTTCGCGACGCCGAGACCGAGGGTGCGATCTGGTGGGACAACTCGAAGGCGATGAGCCGCGAGCACTTCGACAACCTGCTCGCCGACTTCACGGCCTATGCCAAGGACAAGGAGCTGTACGTCCAGGACCTGTTCGCCGGCGCCGATGGCCGTCATCGCCTGGCGACGCGCGTGTTCACCGAACTCGCCTGGCACTCGCTCTTCATCCGCCACATGCTGCGCCGCCCGGACGCCGCCGAACTGGCCGGCTTCGCGCCGGAGTTCACGGTCGTCAACTTCCCGAGCTTCAGGGCTTCGGCGGAGCGTCACGGCGCCCGCACCGAGACCATGATCGCGTGTGATTTCACGCGCCGCATCGTGCTCATCGCCGGCTCGTCCTACGCGGGCGAGACCAAGAAGAGCGTGTTCTCGTTCCTCAACTACGTGCTGCCGTCGAAGAACGTCATGCCGATGCACTGCTCGGCCAACGTCTCCAAGGACCTCAAGAACTCGGCGGTGTTCTTCGGCCTCTCCGGCACCGGCAAGACGACGCTGTCGGCCGACCCGAACCGCATCCTGCTCGGCGACGACGAGCACGGCTGGTCGGAGAAGGGCGTGTTCAACTTCGAGGGCGGCTGCTACGCCAAGACGATCCGTCTCTCGGCCGAGGCCGAGCCCGAGATCTGGCAGGCCTCGAACCGCTTCGAAACCGTGCTCGAGAACGTCATTCTCGATGACAAGACCCGCAAGCCGGACTTCGACGACGGCCGCCTGACCGAGAACACGCGCTCGTGCTACCCGCTCGACTTCATCTCGAACGCGTCGGAGAATGGCACCGCTGGCCATCCGAACAACATCGTCATGCTGACGGCCGACGCCTTCGGCATCATGCCGCCGATCGCCAAGCTGACGCCGTCGCAGGCCATGTATCACTTCCTGTCGGGCTTCACGGCGAAGGTCGCCGGCACCGAGAAGGGTATGGGCAACGAGCCGCAGCCGACCTTCTCGACCTGCTTCGGCGCGCCGTTCATGCCGCGCCACCCGTCGGTCTACGGCAACCTGCTGCGCAAGCTGATCGCCGAGCACAACGTCGACTGCTGGCTGGTCAACACCGGCTGGACGGGCGGCAAGTTCGGCGCCGGCTCGCGCATGCCGATCAAGGCGACGCGCGCGCTGCTCAACGCCGCGCTCTCTGGCGAGCTGAAGAACCAGGCCATGCGCACCGATCCGGTGTTCGGCTTCCAGGTTCCGCTCGCGCTGCCGGGTGTGGATGCCAAAATCCTCAATCCGCGCGAGACCTGGGCCGACCCGAAGGCCTATGACGCGATGGCCGCGACGCTGGTCGACATGTTCGCCAAGAACTTCGCCAAGTTCGAGGCCCACGTCGACGCCGACGTGCGCTCTGCCGGCCCGACGCTGGCCGGCAAGCAGGCCGCCGAGTAGGCTGATCGCACGATCGATCATGAGCAGAAGCCCCGGAGCAGCACGCTCCGGGGCTTCTGTTTTCTCTGGAAATGGCCCGCTACTGCTGGACGGGCTTCTGAGCGGCCCCCGAATTGGCGCCGCTGCGGGTGGCGCTGTCCTTGTCCGCCTTCATCGCGTCGCCGCTCTTCATTTGCGGCACCTCGGAGCCGACGCGGTTGGTCGGCGGGTGCGTCGCGCTCTTGTCCTTGTCGTGAGCCGCGGCCGGCGCCGCGGCTTTGTCGCCGGTCATCGGCGGAACCAGCTTGTCCATACGGTTGGTCGGGGCATGCTCGGCGGCAGGGTTCTGCTGGCTGGCGGGCGGCTTGCGTTCGACCTGCGTCTCCGCGGCGACGGCTGACGGCACCGCGAGCGACGTTGCCAGAATGAGCACGGCTGCGTGCGTGAAGCGGATCATGGGACTCTCCTTCATGGACCAGGACGCGCCTCCCCGAACGGCCGCTTCAGCGCCCGCGCAACGTCATTCTCGATCGGTAACGTCGAGTGGAGGACCGTGTTCCGGCAATGGGCAGGCTGCTGGCGCCCGGCTGGGGCTCAACCGCCGAAGTCGGCGAGGTTCAGAACCGGCTTGAAGTCCAGTCCGGCGGCGGCAAAGGCCTCGGTCGCGCCCTCGCGACGGTCGAGAACGGTGACGACCCGCACGACCTCGGCGCCTTCCGCCTTGACCGCTTCGGCCGCCTTGATGGCCGAGCCGCCCGTGGTCGTGACATCCTCGACGATCACGACGCGCTTTCCCGCCAGCGTTTCGCCCTTGGGAAGGCCCTCGATCAGGCTCCGGGTGCCATGCTCCTTGGCCTGCTTCCTGACGAAGAAAGCGCCGACCGGCCGGTTCTGCATGGCGCTCACGGCGGTCACGGCGGACGCAATCGGCACCGCACCCATCTCCAGTCCGCCGATCATGTCGGCTGCAATGCCGTCGGCGGCGAGCTGGTCGAGGATCAGCGTGGCGATCAGACGGGCACCCTCGGGGTGCAGCATGGTCGGCTTCATGTTGAAGTAGAACAGCGAGGTGCGCCCGGAGGCCAGCTTGACCTCGACGCCGGACTGGAACGAGCGCTCGCGGACGATGGCGATGAGGGCGGCTCGGTCGTCGGTCGGTCGGGGCATGGCATGTCCTGGGTGTTCGGGCTTCAGCGGCAACGGCTTGCGTGGATCGCCCGGCGCTGTCAACCCCTCGGCCGGTTCGTCAGGGCATCATCGGGCACTTCGTAGCAGTACCGCAGTCCGCCGCCATTGGCGGCCGCGCCGGTCCTCGCCCGCCACAGGTGCCGCCTGCTTCTGTACCCTCTGCGGGCAATTTGGCGCGGGGGCCACGGGCTTGACCGATCGCATGGGGGCGTGCTGCGCGTTGCGATAGCGTTGCGCGATCGACAAAGTCCCGCCGCACCGCCCGGCGCAATGCCGCAGGCGCTTTAATGGCGTTACCGGAACGATCCCGGTGCGCTATCGTCGGGAGTGGGAACGGCAAGGAGGCGATCCGGCGGCCACGATGCGGCCGGACGCGAACGGCTACGACGGAGAACGCCAATGCGTGGAGCACGATCACTCATCATGGCCGCCGCCTTGGCGGCACTGGCCCCGGCAGCGAGCGCCGAGGATCTCGGCGGGGTTAACGAGTTGACCAGGCAGGGCAAGTACGAGGAGGTCCGCGACGATCTCAAGAACGCCATCGTCAATCGCGGCTACGTCGTCGATTACGTCGGCCAGTTCAACGCCATGCTCGAGCGCACCAGCGAAGTGGTCGGCAGTGTCACCGAGTCGGGCGCCAAGTCGCCCTACAAGAATGCCGAGTATATGCAGTTCTGCGCCGCCAAGCTGACCCACGAAGCGATCAGCGCCAATCCGCAGAACATCGTCAACTGTCCCTATGTGCTGTTCGTCTACGAGCTCGGCTCCAAGCCCGATCACATTCACGTCGGCTACCGCAAGCCGGTTGCCGGGCCTTCCAAGCGTTCGCGCCAGGCGGTCGACAAGATCGAGGCGCTGCTCGCCGACATCGCCAAGGAAGCGGCAGGCAAATAATCGACCGACTTGGATTGAGCAGAGAGCGGCGCGCCATCAGCCGGTGGCGCGCCGCAATGTTTTCTGCCGGAAGGCGATAACCTTGTCGATCTTGCGCCCGTCGAGATCGACGACCTCGAAGCGCCAGCCGTTGACGTCGATGTGTTCGCCCGTTCCCGGCAAGTGCTGCAGGTGGGCGAGAACGAAGCCGGCGACCGTTTCGAAGGACCGGTTGGGCGGCAACACGATGCCGAGCTTGTCGGCCATTTCGTCGGCGGGCATGCCGCCGGCAAGCAGCCAGGAGCCGTCGGCGCGCTCGACCGCGTAGGGCTCGCCGTCGTCGGCATTGGAGCGAAACAGGCCGGCGATCGCCTCGAGGATGTCTGCCGGCGTCACGAGGCCCTCGAACTCGCCGTACTCATCGTGGATCAGCGCCATCGGCACCGCTGCTTCGCGCAGGATGGCGAGCGCGTCGAGCGCATCGGTCGTATCGGGAATGATCGGCGCGGTGCGCACGTGGCGGCGGATTTCGAGCGGTTCACCGGCGAGCACGCTGGCGAGCACGGCGCGCGTCTGCACCACGCCGAGCAGCCTGTCGACCGAGCCCTCTCCGGCCGGCAAGCGGGAATGCGGCGTCTCGATCAGGCGGCTGCGGATGTCGGTGTCGGAGGCGGTGACGTCGATCCAGTCGACCTCGCGGCGCGGCGTCATCAGGCCGATTACCGCCCGGTCGGCGAGCCGCATGACGCCGGCGATCATCTCCCGCTCGCTTTTCTCGATGACGCCCGAGGTCTCGGCTTCGGCGATGAGCGTGCGGATCTCCTCGTCGGTGATGCGGCTCTCGCTCTCGGTGCTCTGCCCGAGCAGGCGGAAAACCAGTTTTGTCGACCAGTCGAGCAACCAGACCGCAGGGGCGGCGAAGCGTGCGAAGCCGCTCATCACAGGTGCCACGGCACAGGCGATCGCCTCGGGATCGCGCAACGCCAGATGCTTTGGCACCAGTTCGCCGATGATCACCGAAAGGTATGTGATGACGGCGAGCACGGCACCGTAACCGAGCGGCGCGGCGATCGTGTGCGGCAGGCCGAGGCTTTCGAGGGCCGCTCCGGCGGAATTGCCGAACGCTTCGCCCGAGAAGGCCCCGTTGACGATGCCGATGAGTGTGATGCCGATCTGCACGGCGGAAAGGAAGCGGCCCGGGTCGGAGGCGAGGGTGAGCGCGCTGCCGGCGCCGGAGCGGCCGGCGGCGGCCATGGACTTCAGGCGCGGATGCCGGGACGACACGATCGCCAGCTCAGAAAGCGCGAACAGCCCGTTGAGCAGGATGAGAGACGCAACGATGAAAAGCTCGATCACGCGTGTCGGCCGGCAGTGCGCCGGCCCCTTCCGGGACGATTGAGCCGGCCGGATGGCGAGGTCCGGCTGCGGCCGAGGCGGGTTCATCCGGGCCGTCACAGGGAGACACGCGGCCGGTCCGTTCGCTGGCCGGCGCTCGCTCGCGACACTGCGACAGGCGGTGGCGGACCATAGCCGCATGCCGTGTCTCGGTCAAAACGGCCTGGCAAGGGGCGGGTTCGGCGCGCTTCCCACTGTCAAGAACGGGTGATATATGCCTGCCGACATCGTTCCGGGGGCGTTCCCGCCACGCCGGCTGTCGCCCCAAGCAGCATAGGAGAAGCCGCATGGCCTTGCGCCCAATCGATATCGATTCGGGGTTGGCGCTGACGTTCGACGATGTCCTTCTGGTGCCGGGCGCGTCGGAGGTCATGCCGGGCGAGGTCAACGTCGCCTCGCGCGTCACCAGGTCGATCGCCGTCAACATTCCGATCATTTCGGCGGCCATGGATACGGTCACCGAGGCGCGCCTCGCCATCGCCGTCGCACAGGCTGGCGGCATCGGCGTCATTCACCGCAACCTGACGCCGAAGGAGCAGGCGGAGCACGTCCGCCAGGTGAAGAAGTACGAGTCGGGCATCGTGCTCGACCCCGTGACCATCGGACCCGAGGCGAAGCTCTCCGAGGCGCTGGCGCTGATGTCCAGGCACGACATTTCCGGCATTCCGGTCGTCGAGCCGGCGCGCAACGGCAACAAGACCGGGCGCCTCGCCGGCATCCTGACCAACCGCGACGTCCGCTTCGCCACCAATCACGACATGCCCGTCTCCGAGCTGATGACCAAGGAGCGGCTGATCACGGTGAAGCGCACGGTGACGCAAGACGACGCGCGCCGCCTGCTGCATCAGCACCGCATCGAGAAACTGCTGGTGGTCGACGACGACTTCCACTGCATCGGCCTCATCACGGTCAAGGACATCGAGAAGGCGCAGAAGCACCCGAACGCCTGCAAGGACGAACAGGGCCGGCTGCGCGTCGCCGCCGCCACTACCGTCGGCGCCGACGGCTTCGAGCGTGCCGAGCGGCTGATCGATGCGGGCTGCGACCTGATCGTCGTCGATACCGCGCACGGACACTCCAAGCGCGTCATCGAGGCGGTCGCGCGCATCAAGAAGCAATCGAATGCAACGCAGGTGGTGGCTGGCAACGTCGCCACCGCCGCCGCGACACGCGCGCTGATCGATGCCGGCGCCGATTGCGTCAAGGTCGGCATCGGTCCGGGCTCGATCTGCACCACGCGCATCGTCGCCGGTGTCGGCGTGCCGCAGCTGACTGCGATCTCGAATTGCGCCGAGGAAGCCCACAAGTCGGGCGTGCCGATCATCGCCGACGGCGGCATCAAGTTCTCGGGCGACATCGCCAAGGCGATCGCGGCCGGCGCCGACGTGGTCATGGTCGGATCGCTGCTGGCGGGCACCGACGAGGCGCCGGGCGAGACGTATCTCTACCAGGGCCGCACCTACAAGTCGTACCGCGGCATGGGCTCGGTCGGCGCCATGGCGCGCGGCTCCGCCGACCGCTACTTCCAGGCGGAAGTGCGCGACACGCTGAAGCTGGTGCCGGAAGGTGTCGAAGGGCAGGTGCCCTACAAGGGGCCGGCGGATGCGGTGCTGCACCAGCTCGTCGGCGGTCTCAGGGCCGGCATGGGCTATTGCGGCGCGCCGACCATCCCCGAGCTGCAGGAGAAGGCGCAGTTCGTGCGCATCTCGCCCGCCGCCATGCGCGAGAGCCACGCACATGGCGTCACCATCACGCGCGAGAGCCCGAACTATCCGGGCGGTGCGTGATGGCTGAAAGGGCGTTGCTCGCCGCCGTTTTCGCACAGGTGGCGATGACGTTCGCGCTGCTGGTCTGGCTCGGCCGGGCACGGGCGACGTCTGCCGCGCGGCGTGAGGTGGAACTCGCCGACGTGGCGCTTTCTTCGGACGCCTGGCCCGACCGCATCAAGCAGATCGCCAACTCGTTCGCCAACCAGTTCGAGCTGCCGGTGCTGTTCTACGTCGCGGCGCTGCTGGCCATCGTGACCCGTCAGGCTGACGGGACTGCCGCCGGGCTCGCATGGGCGTTCGTGGCACTGCGCATGGTCCACGCCTACATTCACGTGACTCACAATCATGTCATCCGGCGGTTTCAGATGTACGTGGCCGGCTTCGCCATGCTGGCGGCGCTGTGGCTTTATCTGGCGGTTCGCCTGCTCGCGTCGCCCGGTCTCGCATGATCGATTCCGGTCGGCTGCTGATGGTACCGGTGATCCTTCATGCCGGCACGATCATCACGGCCGCGCTGCTGGCGCGCTCGCCGGACTTGCGAAGGGCGGCGGCCTCGACCGCGATCCTGCGGCGGCAGATGATCCTGTCGCTCGTCTTCTTCGGCTTGTGTCTGCGCTGGAAAGAGATCGCCGACGCGCCCGTGGTGGTGTTCGCGTCGCTGTTCGTGCTGGCTTCGGCGACGCACGCGGTGCTGACCGTGCGCGGGGACGATGCCATGGCCGTCCACGCCTTTCGCGCGGGGATCGTGGCGCTGGCCGGACTCGCCGCCCTGCTGCTGATGGCCATGGCGCCGGACTGATGAAAAGGAGCACGACATGAGGATCGGCGGCAGGTTGACGGCGGCCATCGAAGTGCTGACGGCGCTCGACACTCAGCATCGGCCGGCGGCGCAGGTGCTGGCCGACTGGGGCAAGGCGCACCGCTTCGCCGGCTCGGGCGACCGTTCCGCCATCGGCAGCCTCGTCTATGACGTGCTGCGCAAGCGTTCGTCCCTCGCCGCGCGCATGGGCAGCGATGCGCCGCGCGCGCTGGTGCTGGCGGCCGCGCTCGAAGCCTACGGCATGACGGCGGATGAGGTGGCGGCGGCGGCGGACGGTTCGGAGCACGCGCCGGCGGCGATGAGCGAGGAGGAACGCGCCGCTCTCACCCGCACGTTGCCGGCGGACACACCGGTAGAGATCGCCGCCGACGTGCCGGCTTGGCTGTTGTCCGAACTCACCGAGGCGTTCGGGGATCGTGTAGTCGCCGAGGGCCGGGCGCTGGCCGAGCGTGCTCCGGTCGATCTGCGCGTCAATGCGCTCAAGGCGGATCGCGACAAGGTGCTGAAGGCGCTCGCCCGCTACGGCGCGGTACCGACGCCGCTGGCGCCGCTCGGCGTGCGCATCCCGCCGCCCAGGGGGCTGGACAAGGCGCCCCACGTCGAGGCCGAGACCGCGCACGGCAAGGGCTGGTACGAGGTGCAGGACGAAGGCAGCCAGATCGCGGCGGCGATGGCGGGGGCCGGTCCGCGTCTGCAGGTGCTCGATCTCTGTGCCGGAGCCGGCGGCAAGAC
>CALFEM010000454.1 GCA_937950105.1 uncultured Alphaproteobacteria bacterium
CGTCTCGCCAACATGGCCATCTACGTGACGCCGCCCCTTGCGGAAGCTGCGCGACCGGAAGCCGCAGCGGTCGCCGGCGGACTTCTGAGGCAATTTGCCTCGGCGTTCGAACTCGGTGTGGTCGAGGACCACCGCTCGGCCGGCGAGGACGGCATCGTCGCCATCGAGGTCACGGAAACGGCCGGAAAACGCGGCTTTATTCCTTACACCACGAAGGCGCTGAACTGGCACACCGACGGCTACTACAACGCGCCGGAGGACACCATTCGCGCCATGGTGCTGCATTGTGTGCGCCCGGCGGGTGCCGGCGGCGAGAACGCGTTGCTCGATCCCGAGATCGCCTACGTCCGCCTGCGCGACAAGAGCCGCGCCGCGCTCGCTGCGATGATGCACCCGCAAGCGATGACGATTCCCGAGAGTGTCGAGGAGGACGGTCGCGTGCGACCGGTGAGCACCGGTCCGGTGTTCCTTGTCGACGAAGCCGGCAAGCTGACGATGCGCTATACGGCGCGCGCCCGTAACGTGATCTGGCGCGACGACGACGATACCCGCGCCGCGGTGAAGCATCTCGAGGCGCTGCTCGCTCGCGAGGAGGAGCCGCTCATTCTGAAGTATCGCCTTGCGGCCGGAGAAGGCCTGCTCTGCAACAACGTGCTGCACACGCGTACCGCGTTCGAGAACGATGGCGGCGCCGGGCGGCTCATGCTTCGTGCGCGCTATCGCGAGCGCATCAGCGGCACGTGACGGGACTGCGCCGGCAACGGCGATGATCGGGATTATAACAGCCGCCAAGGCTGAACCATTTCGGGAAGGAGTGAAACGCCATGAGCAGTGAACTCGAGCGCGAGCCGGGGCTGGTCAACCTCAGCGATCTCATCATCTACAATCCGCAGGTGAACAGCTTCGAAGGCCTGTTGCGCCTCGTCGCCATGGCGGCCAAGGACGGTGCCCGCTTCATCACCTACGACGTGAAGCCGGATTTCGCCGACACGCCGAAGAAGTGGCAGACCGACATCGAGCGCGTGTTCAACATGGGCGCTCGCTATCTCGGAGAGCGGCCGTGACCACTGCACCGGAGCTCAAGGACATTCGCCGCATCGACGCGCCCTACCGGCGCGAGGTCTTGTTGCAGGACGCGCTGTTCGACAGCGGCATGCGCCTCATGCGCGTGCGCATCCGCGAGGGGCACCGCTTCACCATTCTCGACATCGACGAGGCGACCGCCGAGGCGTGGGCGCAGGCGATGCTCGCGTGGGTGGAGCAGCGCCGTCTCGACGCGGCGACCGGTGACGGCGGCACGGCGATCGCCTGAACTGGCCGTCGCCTTCCCGAACAGTATAAGCCGAGCGCGCCCGCGTATCCGGCAGTTCCTGAATGCATCGGAGTTTCACTTGGAGCAGCTCCCGATCTTCGTCGATCTCAAGGATCGCAAGGTGGTCGTCGCTGGCGGCGGTGCGGCCGCGGCGCGCAAGGCGCGGCTTGCGCTGTCTGCCGGCGCGCGCGTCGAGCTGATCGCCCAGCTGACGGAAGAGGACATCGACGAACTCGCCGCGCGCCCGAACATGCGCGTCAGGCGTGGTCGTGTCGGCGCCGACGACATCGCTGACGCTCACCTCGTGTTCGCGGCGAGCGAGGTCGAAGCCGAGGACGCGGCCGTCGCGGAGATCGGAAGAGCGTCGTGTAGGGAAAGAGTGTAGATCTCGGTGG
>CALFEM010000455.1 GCA_937950105.1 uncultured Alphaproteobacteria bacterium
GGTGCTTCGAGGCCCTTGGCGCCGTGCACCGTCATGATGCGCACCTAGTCGCGGCCGTGCTCCATGTCGCGCTTGATCTCGCGAGCGGCGGCACGAAGCGAAGCGAGGAAGCCGGTCAGGGACGGTGGCGCGCTCTCGTCGAAGGCGATGGCGAGGTTGATCAGCTCGTCGAGGCTGTCGGCGGCTTCCGGGCCGAGCCGGGCGAGGATGCGCTGGCGCATACCGTCACGATCGAGCAGGCTCGCCAGGAACTCGTAGGGCGGCATGAAGTCGGCCCGTCGCCGCCAGTCGCTGAGGCGCGCACAGGCAGCATCGTAGGCGGGCTTGTCGCGGCGCTTGTCGAGCAGCGATTTCCACATTGACCCACGCCGCCCGTGCGCGATGTCGAGCAGGTCGTCGTCGTCGAGGCCGATCAGCGGACTCTTCAGAACCGTGGCGAGGGCGAGGTCGTCTTCGGGCAGGGTCAGGAAATCCCCGAGCACCATGAGATCCTGCACGGCGAGTTGTTCGGTCAGGCGCAGACGATCGGCGCCGGCGACGGGAATGCCGCGCGCCTTCAACGCGGCGACGATGGGCTTCGCCAGCGGATTGCGCTTGCGCAAGAGGATCAGGATGTCGCCCGCGGTGATCGGCCGGTCGGCGGCGGGCAGCATCTCGCCGTTGTCGAGCATGGCCTTGATGCGGTCGGCGATGCGTGTCGCGAGGCGCTGGGCGGGGCTGATGGTTTCCTCGCGCACGACGCCCGGTTGCCAGACGTCGAGCTGAGACTCGTCCTCGGGCTTCTCCGTCTCCCAGACCTCGACCAGCCCGGCGTCGCCGATGCGGCTGACGGCGTGCTCGACCGCGTTGTCACGATGCGCGAGGCCGGGCGCACGGCGAACGTCCGCGAACACGTCGTCCACGGCTTCGAGGATCGGCGCGACGGTGCGGAACGACAGGTGCAGCGGAATCTCGCGCCATATCGCTCCTGCAGCATCGGCGGCGGCCTTGAACTTCGCACCCATGCTCTCGAAGGCTTCGGGCCGCGCGCCCTGGAACGAATAGATAGACTGCTTCTCGTCACCGACGGCGAACACCGTCGGCGAGGTTTCATGGTTGCCCGCGCCGGCGAAAAATTCCGCCGCGAGCGCGGAGACGATGCGCCACTGCTCGGGGCTCGTGTCCTGGCTCTCGTCGACGAGGATGTGATCGAGGCCGCCGTCGAGTTTGTAGAGCACCCACTGCGCAGCTTGAGAGGTGCCGAGCAAGTTGGCGGCGCGGCGGATCAGATCGTCGAAATCGAGCGCGGCGCGGCGCGCTTTCAGAGCCGAGTAGCTGGTGAGCACGCTGTCAGCGAGGCGGATGAGCGCGAGGGTCGCGTCGATCACGTCGAGGGCGCGGCGCTTGCGGACCGCGGTTGCGAGTAGGTCGCGGGCTAGCGTCAGCCGCTCGGCGAGGCCGGCGTCGCGATGGCGAATGGCCTTGGTGATGAAGCGGTCAGCGAAGGCGCCGCCATCCTTGTTGAGGAAACCGCGTGCGAACCCGGCGGCCCGGTCGGTGTCGTTGGTGGCGGATGCAGCGGCGAGCAGTGCGTCGGCGAGCTTGATGTCGGTGGCTTGACCATCGGCGAGGATAGCGGCGGCGGCGCGGCAGAAACTCGCGTCGAGCAGGTTGGCGGAGATGTCGTCGCAGGCCTCCACCGTGTCGCCGGGCAGTAGCGAGAAGGCAGCGCGATAGGTCCCCGCGATGGCGGCGACGGGGTCGTGCGTCGCCTCGTTGTCGTCCTCGCCGGGTGTCCGCCGCATGACGTGCTCGAGCCAGTCGCGACGCGCAAGCGCTTCGCCGAGCACCTTGTCGAAGGTGTCGTCGACCGCATGCGCGACGGTGGTGCGCAGCGCCTGCCCGAGCGGCGAGCCGGGCGCCCGCGTCGCGCGCGTGAGCGTGTCGTCGATCGCCTCCTGCAGCAGTTCGCGCGCGCTCACGTCGTCGAGGATCGCGAACCCCGGCGGCACACCGGCTTCGAGCGGAAAGCGCTGCAGCAGGCGCTCGCAGAACGAATGGATGGTCTGCACCTTGAGGCCGCCGGGCGTCTCGATGGCGG
>CALFEM010000456.1 GCA_937950105.1 uncultured Alphaproteobacteria bacterium
TCGCGCCTGATTTGGGAATCCCCCTCGATTCACTCAGGTCGGGTTCCGCTCTAGACTGATCGAAATCAAATTCGCGATGTCAGACTGGCGGCCCCTCGTGAAAACCGGCTTCCTCTACCTCCGCCCGACCGAACTGATCGCCTTTCGCGCCCGCGGACCGTATGGAACGGCCGCGCCAGACGCCTGGGAGCGGATGTTCAGGTGGATGGGTCAGCATGGGCTGCGCGGCGTCGTCAATCGCGGCTACGGCATGGCCCACGACGACCCGCGCGTCGTTCCGGCTGAAAACTGCCGCTACGACGCCTGTATCGAAGTGCAGCGCCACCTCCCGCCCGGCGCCACGGACCAACTCGTCCGCACCACGCTGCCGGGCGGCCCCTACGCGCGCTATCGCTTCACCGGGCCCCATACCGAACTTGGCAACGTAGCGCGCCGCCTGCGCGACGAGTGGACCGGACGCCACGGCCTCGCCATCGCCAACGACCGCCCCATGGTCGAGGTCTATCTGGATGACCCGGCGACTTGCGAGCCCCGGCGCCTGCGCACCGACATCTGCATGCCCGTCGCCTTCGGCTGATCTCAACCGATCGGGCCGCGGGCGTAGAGATCGGGGCGGCGGTCGCGGAAGAAGCCCCAGTCGGCGCGATAGCTCTCGATCACGTCGAGGTCGAAGGTGTGCGACAGCACGCCTTCCTCGCCCGCGCCGAAGCTCTCGACCAGATCGCCGCGATGGTCGGCGATGAACGAATGCCCGTAGAAGCGCTGCGCGGCGCCGTCGTTCTCCTCCAGCCCGATGCGGTTCGCGGCGATAACCGGCACGGCATTCGAAACCGCATGGCCCTGCATGGCGCGGCGCCACTGCTCGTGCGTCTGCAACGCGGTGTCATAGGGCTCGCTGCCGATCGCGGTCGGATAGAACAGCAGCTCGGCGCCCTTCAGCATCATCGCGCGCGCGGCCTCGGGGAACCACTGATCCCAGCAGATGCCGACGCCGATGGTCGCATAGCGCGTCTTCCACGCCATGAAGCCGGTGTCGCCGGGGCGGAAGTAGTACTTCTCCTGATAGCCGGGCCCGTCCGGAATATGGCTCTTGCGATAGACGCCCAGCACGCGGCCATCCGCATCGGCGATGGCGATCGAGTTGTAGTAACGCGGGCCGTCCTTCTCGAAGAACGAGATCGGGATCACGACCGCGAGCTCGCGGGCGAGGCGAGACATGTGGCGCACGCACGGGTGCTCGTCGGCCGGAAACGCCGTCTCGAACCACTTCGGGTCCTGCCGGGTGCAGAAGTAGATGCCCTGGAACAGCTCCGACGGCAGGATGATCTCCGCGCCGCGCCGCGCCGCCTCGCGCACGAACGCTTCCGTCTTGGCGATGTTGGTCGCCATGTCGCCACCGTAGCTGGTCTGGATGGCGGCGACGGTGACACGGCGCTTCTGCCTCGCGATCATCGGAGGGGCTCCTGCTGGGTGATGCAATGGAACGAGCCGCCGCCGGCGGTGCCGTCGCCGATCAGGCCGCGCGAGGACACGCCGACCACCTTGCGGTCGGGGAATAAGGTCTGCAGGGCGGCCAGCGCGGCGTCCTGGCTCGGCGTGCCGTAGACGGGCACGACGACGATGCCGTTGGCGATGATGAAGTTCATGTGTGACGCCGGCAGCACCTGGCCTGCGGGGCCCCGATAGCGGCCGACGCCCGGAACGCGAAGCACCTCGAGCTTGCGACCGGACGCATCCGTGGCGGTTTCCAGCGCAGCGGCGATGGCGTCGAAGATCTCGGCATTGGGATCGTCCGGGCCGGCCGCCGACTGGCAGACGACGCGGCCAGGCGCGACGAAGCGCGCGATGTTGTCGATATGGCCGTCGGTATGGTCGTTCTGCATGCCCTCGCCGATCCAGATGACCTTGCGCGCACCGAGCGATTGCGCCAGCGCCTGCTCGGCCTCCGCGCGCGTCCAGCCGTTGCGGTTCGGGTTGAGCAGGGTCTGCTGCGTTGCGAGGATCGTGCCCTGCCCGTCGTGCTCGATCGCGCCACCTTCGAGCACGAAATCGAAACCGCGCTCGGGCGTGCCGGCGAGGCGCGCGATCTCGCCACCGACCGTGGCGTCGTCGGGCAGATCGAACTTGCCGCCCCAGCCGTTGACGCGGAACCGCACCGCCACCCGCCCGGACGGCGTGCGCGCGAAGATCGGCCCGGTATCGCGCAGCCAGATGTCGCCGTAGTGCACGCGCTCCAGCTTCGCCGCATCGCCGAGCGCGGCTCGCGCGGTGCGCTCCGCCTCGTCGTCGTGCACCAGCACGCGCACGTGGTTGCCCGCTGCAGCGAGTGCGCGGACGAGGCCGGCGACATCGGCTCGCGGGCTGGCGAGATCGCCGCCCCATTCGTCCAGATTGGCCGGCCACGCCGTCCAGATGGCGCGCTGCGGCTCCCATTCGGCCGGGATGATGAGATCGGGTGTCGTCACGGTGGCTCCACTGGCAAACGCGTGGAGCCCAGATGGCCCCACACGCCCTTCGCTGCAAGCGTTTAGAGCCAGAGCCAGCGAGATGGAAGCGTCCGCGCCACCCACAGCGTTTCAACAGTGCTGCTGCAAGTGCCTCCAGCGAGCTCACCGGCCGTCGGGCACCGTATCCGTCCGCCACAGATAATGGCCCTGGGACTTGATCGCGGCGAGCACCGGCTCGGGGTTCATGTCGAGGCCGACGTCGCGGACGCCGAGAGTCACAGTGCGCACGAGCAGCCAGCGATCGCCGCCCGGGTCCGGCAGATTGGCTCCGCTCGAATCCAGCGTGATGGCGGCCAGGACACCCGACTGGAACAGGAAGGCCGGGCGCCCGCCGAGGTCCTCCTCGTTGGCATCGCCAGCGTGCTGGCTGCGAACTTCCCCGGTGGCGCCCGGATGGCGTTCCGGCGTCGCCGGATTCTGGCCTTCGATGTGGCCCGGCTTCAGCGGGTCAGGACCGTCGCTCATCACAGTCTCCCGGCGCTCAAGAGTTGACGACGATGCCGCCGTTGGGGTGCAGCACCTGACCGGACATGTAGGAGGCATCTTCGCAGGCGAGGAACAGGAACGACGGGGCGACTTCATTCGGCTGGCCGGCGCGCCCCATCGGCGTACTCTTGCCGAAGTCGGGGATCTCGTCGGCAGGCTTGCCGCCCGCGGGATTGAGCGGGGTCCAGATCGGCCCCGGCGCCACAGCGTTCACGCGAATGCCCTTGTCGATGAGGTTTTCCGACAAGGACCGCGTGAACGCCGTGATGGCGCCTTTGCTGGCGCTGTAGTCGAGCAGGCCCGCTGAGCCCTTGTACATGGTGACGCTGGTGGTGTTGATGATCGCGGCTCCGCGACCGAGATGCTGCATTGCCGCCTGCGTCAGGTGAAACATCGCGAAGACGTTGGTCTGGAAGGTGCGCTCGAGCTGCTGTTCGGTGATGTCCTCGATGCGCTCGTCGGGGTGCTGCTCACCGGCGTTGTTGACGAGAATGTCGACACCGCCGAACGCCGCGACGGTTTCGTCGACCAGCCGGGCACACACCTCGGGATCGCCGAGATCGCCCGCGAACAGGAAGGCGCGCCCGCCCTCGGTCTCGATCGCCGACTTGGTCTCCTCGGCATCCTCGTGCTCGCAGAGGTAAGACACCGCGACATCGGCACCTTCCCGCGCGAACAACACGGCGACGGCACGCCCGATTCCGCTGTCGGCGCCGGTGACGATGGCGACCTTCCCGTCGAGCCGGCCAGAACCGGGGAACCGGGGCATATAGTCCGGCCGGGGCTGGAGCTTCTTTTCACTACCCGGCAGGCCCGGCTCCTCGTGCGTCGGAGGCACCTGCGTGGTGGTCCGTTGCATCAGCGCTCGCCCCCTGTCTTGCCGGTGGACGTCGGCTGCGGATCGCTCATGCGCTCAGCAACCTTTTCCTTCACCTCGTCTTCGGGGAGTGCGGCGATGTTCTCGCCCAACGCCGGCTTGAGTTCGGGCGCCGCGCGGCTCTGATCGGATGCCTTGGACATCTTTTCGCCGACGCGCCGGGAAGCGGATTTGCTGGTCATGTCGCATCTCCTGTTCGCATCTCCTGTTGCCCCGTCCCGACGGGTGAACGGCCGAAACGGCGGAGAGTTGCTCGATGCGACGACGGATCAGGCCCGGCGGCGGGCAGCATCGCGAAGTGCTGCAGGGCGGAGGAGGGGGGGCTTGGTGGCGGCGCGGTGGTGATCCCGGCAGGGCTCGAACCTGCGACCCTCAGTTTAGGAAACTGATGCTCTATCCAGCTGAGCTACGGGACCGGACGCGGGCGGGCGCCCCATGGCCCGCGAGGGTTTTCTCACGGCCAGCCCGTGTTATGGGCAGGGGCGCGTGTCAGCGTCAAGCCGGAGCCAGGTGTTTGCTCCCCTCGAAGCCGCCCGGGATCGCAACAAACTACATGATTGCCGGACAACTGATCATTGCCTCCGGGGATAAAATCTGCGACTTTGGTACATTGTCGAAACGACGTCGTCTCTCCTGCCGGTTCCGCCAATCCAGTGAGACTTGGAATTCGTAGGAACTACCACGCGGCCAATTGCGTTGGGCTGGTCGACGGCGGTTTCAAGAGAGAGAAGCACTCAAGATCTTAGTTTTGTTTGGTGTTGGCTCGAGTGGCGGTGGTGGCGTCAGTGTCAGTCCTGGATTTCAGCAGCGACCTGCTCCAGCCGGATCTTCGCGGGCCGCGCGACTGCTCTCGACATTCGGAACCGTCGACCGACGGTACCTCGGATCATGTACTGCGCCCTGGCACGGCCATCGTCGTCTCCCTGATCTATTGCCCGGAAGTACCGAGTGGCACCCGCTATGAGCTGGCCCGGCGAGAGAGCGACGGCTCGCGAAAGTCGCTGTATTGCGGGACGCTGTCGCATCCCGCGCCGTCACTCAACCTCGCCCGTATCCGTCGTCGCGGCGCCTGTCTCGGTGCCAACGAGGTCGTCCTGTCGGCGCCTTGACATCAACTCGCCCCGGAATCGCCCCATCGCGATCTCACGTTGCGGTCGGCAGGGTTGCCCGCGTGCGGCGGGGCCTTCAACGCGTGAGTTCGACAAGAGGACGGGAAAGCTAGCGTGTCCGCCGGTAATCTTCCACATATCCGGTCATTCGGACGACGGGCACGTAGCGGCGCATCGATCTGTTGCGTGCTGGCGAGTGTGGTCGTCGCCATCACCGGCCCGCTAACCGCGACCGCCCGCCCGAGCCCCGAAGCTGGCGTCTCGCCGCCCTTGCCGCAACCACACCCCAACCGGGCGAGCGCATCACGCAAGGCGATGACGGCTCGCGCGGCTGCCGAGATCGCCGCGCGTGATCCCTCTGCGCGACAGCCGCCAGCAGCGCCTGCGGCTCCTGCTGCAGCCTCGCCGGCAGATGAGTCCGTCGGACGGGTCGTGACGACGAAACCGGCTATCGATACAGCACCGGCACTCCCGGCGGCGGTGGACACCGCAACCCCGCCGCCGGAGCGTCCGCTCGAGTGGTCGGCGACAGATGTCGAAGCCGCTACGCGCGAATGCGACGAACTGCTCGGTACGATCGAAGCCGTCGCAGACCTCCAACCGCCGCTGCGGCTCGGCGAGTGCGGCACACCCGCGCCGGTGAAGCTGTCGCGCATTGGCAGCCGAGAGGGCGTGGCCCTGGAGCCCCCGGGCATCGTCAATTGCCGCATGGTCGCCCGTCTGCATCGCTGGATCGAGACCGTGGCGCAGCCGGCCGCGCGCGAGATGCTGGGAACACGTATCGTCAAGCTGACCAGCGCCTCCGCCTACATGTGCCGAAACCGTTACAACGATGCTGCGGCCAAGATCTCCGAGCATGCCTACGCCAACGCCCTCGACGTCTCGGCCTTCGTGCTGGCCGATGGACGCCGGATCGACGTGAAGACGTTTTGGGGCGATATTCTTGCGCAGGAACGGGCGCTCGCAGAACGCGCGACCCGGTCGACGCCGCCAGCGCGCGAACAACTTGCCGGACGCGCCGTCACGTCCGGCCTCGAAGCACGCGAGACGACGAAACCGGCGACGATCGTCAACGGCTCTGCCAAGCTCGTGCCGGCCGATGCGAGACCGGAAGCCGGCGCAGAGCAACGCTTTCTGCAGCGAATTCATGAGGCTGCTTGCGGGATCTTTACAACGGTGCTAGGCCCCGAGGCCAACGCCGCGCACCACGACCATTTTCATCTCGATTTGCAAAAGCGCCGTTCCAGCGCCTATTGCCAGTGAGTCCTT
>CALFEM010000457.1 GCA_937950105.1 uncultured Alphaproteobacteria bacterium
GATGACGGTTTTTTTGAAGTCCTTGTCGGGATTGCCGAATTATGGCGTTGCTGGCGCTGGAGCGTACCTCCGACGATCCGCATTTAGTCCGCCGCCAGTTCCGGCGGCGAGGTGTGCTTGTCGGTAGCCGCGGTCTCGTGGTGGTTGCGCAGCAGGAAGTAGATGTTGCGCGCATAGATGAAGACGCCGAACTGACCGATGATGATGACCGGATCAGCGCGATAGAAGCCGTAGGCGAGCACCAGCAGTCCGCCGAAGAAGCTGAAGTACCAGAACGTCGCCGGCACCACGGAGCGGCGCGCCTTTTCGGTGGCGATCCACTGCACGAACCATCGGCCGGTGAACATCAGCTGCCCGAACATGCCGATACCGAGCCAGATGCGGTCGAGCGGGGTCATGCCGCCCCACCATGCCGACATCTTCGCCATGAGAAGCGTACCGTAGCCGGCGATGAAGTCCATGTGATCCTCACTTCGCTCGTGAGCGTGCCCGGGGCCCAGAGATACGGGGCCGATGTTCAGCCTCTCGACGCCAGTGTCAGGCGCCAACCGCGCCCGCGACGCAAGTGCCAAAGCGCGCCGCTGCCGGCCAGTCCACAGGCTCGCGATCGCCCGCCCGATGCGCACGGGCGTTAGCCCCGGTCGCTGCCGCGCCCGCTGTCCGCCGTCTCCGTGATGCGCGGCGCTGCCATGCCGGTGTTCGCTGCCAAAGCCGGCGTACCCTCGACGATCGCCGGTATTTTGGTGCGCTTTCTGATCCAGGTGACGCCGACCAGATCGTAGAGGCCGACGAGGGCGCGATTGAGGTTATTGTACTTGGAAACGCCGGCCTGACGCGGCCGATCGTTGACCGGCACGTAGGCCACCTCGTGGCCGTAGGTCTGGAACAGCGCCGGCAGATAGCGGTGCATGCTGGTGAAGAACGGCAGTCGCAGGAACACCTCGCGCCAGTACACCTTGATACCGCAGCCGGTGTCGGGGCAATCGTCCTTCAGCACGGAGTCGCGGATCCAGTTGGCGGCTTTCGACGCCCACCGCTTGGAGCCGGTGTCCTTGCGCGAGGTGCGCCAGCCGTTGACGAGAGCCGGACCTTGCGTGCCGGGAGCGGCGAGGCGGGCAACCAGCTTGGGGATATCGCGCGGGTCGTTCTGGCCGTCGCCGTCCATGGTGGCGATGACGGCGCTGCTGGCGGCGGTGATGCCAGAACGGAGCGCCGCACTCTGGCCGCTGCGGGTGCCATGGCGCAGGTAGCGCAATCCGGGGTGCTTGCCGCCGGCGATCAGCGCTTTCACCTCGGCCCCGGTCGCATCGGTGCTGGCGTCGTCGACCACGATCACCTCGGCCAGCGTGTCGGCCGGGACGTGCGCGTAGGTCTCCTCGACGAGCCGGCCGATGTTGCCGGCTTCGTTCAGAGCTGGAATGACGACGGAGATGCGCATGTCGGTCCTTCGTTGCCAGGCCGGCGCCGCGCTGACGCTGCGAGACTTCGGCGGCACCAATACCCATGGGCCGGGGAGCCGCATCGGCCCCGGCACTTCAGGCGCGGCGGAGACTACCAGTCTTCCCGCGCGGCCCTCAACCTAGTAAATCACCCAGAAAGGCGTTCGTGGCCGGGAAGCCGCAGGGCGCGGCTATCGGCAGCGGGAGAACCGGGGAACATGACGCCGACGGATCGCGCCAGCGGCGTGGGTAACGACGCCCGCTGGGGCCTGATGCTGTTGCTGGCGCTCGGTGCGCTGCTGGCCTTTCGCCTCGCCGCGCTGAAGTTCAGCGGAACCGACCTGTTCTTCGACGAGGCGCAATACTGGTCGTGGGCGCAGACGCCGGCCGCGGGCTACTATTCGAAGCCGCCGCTGATCGCCTGGATGATCGCCGGCACGACGGCGGTGTGTGGCGACGGGGAATTCTGCGTCCGGGTTTCCTCGCCGATCGTGCACACACTGACGGCGCTGGTCGCGTTCCTGATCGGGCGGCGGCTTTACGACACCCGCACCGGTGCGCTGTCGGCGCTGGCCTTCGCGACGCTGCCGGGCGTCAGCGTTTCGGCGGGCATTATTTCGACCGACGTGCCGCTGCTGTTTTTCTGGGCGCTGTCGCTCTACGCGCTGGTGGCGATGCGCGATACGCGCGCGTGGTGGCCGGCGCTGCTGCTCGGCGTGGCGTTCGGGCTCGGCCTCAACGCGAAGTATGCAATGGTGTGGTTCGCGCTCTGTCTCGGCATCTACCTCATCGCGACGAAGCGCGAGCGCGGCCTACTGAGGGACCCGCGCCTTTGGGTGGCGGTTGTCATCGCCATGGCGCTGATCGCGCCGAACCTGCTGTGGAACCAGGCGCACAAGTTCGCCACCTTCGCTCATACCGCCGACAATGCCAAATGGCACGGCGGGCTGATCAATCCGCTGAAGGCACTGGAGTTCGTCGCGGCGCAGTTCGGTGTGTTCGGGCCGATCCTGTTCGCGAGCCTCGGTGTGGTCACGTGGCGGGCGTGGCGCGACGGCCTGCCCGACGCCGACCGGCTGCTGCTGTCGTTTGCGCTGCCGGTGGTCGTCGTCATCACGGCGCAGGCGTTCGTGTCACGCGCCCATGCCAACTGGGCGGCGTTGTCGTATGTCGCTGCAACCGTGCTGGTCGTCGCGACCATGGTGCGCAATCTCGATTGGGGCTGGCTCAAGTCGTCGTTCGCCCTGCACATCGTGCTGGCGGCGGCGCTGGCGGCGGCGGCGATCTTCGCCGGG
>CALFEM010000458.1 GCA_937950105.1 uncultured Alphaproteobacteria bacterium
GGATGCCCTGGAAGAACAGATCCGTCTCGAGGAAGATCTGGCCGTCGGTGATCGAGATGACGTTGGTCGGAATGTAGGCCGACACGTCGTTGGCCTGCGTCTCGATGACGGGCAGCGCAGTCAACGAGCCGGCGCCGTGATCGTCGTTGAGCTTCGCGGCGCGCTCGAGCAGGCGCGAGTGGAGATAGAACACGTCGCCCGGATAGGCTTCGCGGCCCGGCGGACGACGCAGCAGCAGCGACATCTGGCGGTAGGCGACGGCCTGCTTGGAGAGGTCGTCATAGGCGATCACGGCGTGCATGCCGTTGTCGCGGAAGAACTCGCCCATGGTGCAGCCGGTGAACGGCGCCAGATACTGCATCGGCGCCGGGTCCGAGGCGGTTGCGGCGACGATGATCGAGTATTCCAGCGCGCCGCGCTCCTCGAGCACCTTCACGAACTGCGCGACGGTCGAGCGCTTCTGGCCGACGGCGACGTAGACGCAATAGAGCTTCGCCTTCTCGTCGTTGCCCTGGTTCAGAGGCTTCTGGTTGAGGAAGGTGTCGAGAATGACCGCGGTCTTGCCGGTCTGGCGGTCACCGATGACCAGCTCGCGCTGGCCGCGGCCGACCGGGATGAGTGCGTCGATCGCCTTGAGGCCGGTCGCCATCGGCTCATGCACCGACTTGCGCGGCAGGATGCCCGGCGCCTTGACGTCGACGCGCATGCGCTTGTCGGCCTGGATCGGACCCTTGCCGTCGATCGGGTTGCCGAGACCGTCGACCACGCGGCCGAGCAGACCCTTGCCGACCGGAACCTCGACGATGGCGCCGGTCCGCTTGACGGTATCGCCTTCCTTGATGTCGCGGTCGTCGCCGAAGATCACGACGCCGACGTTGTCGGCTTCGAGGTTCAGCGCCATGCCGCGAATGCCGCCCGGGAACTCCACCATCTCGCCGGCCTGGACGTTGTCGAGGCCGAACACGCGGGCGATGCCGTCACCGACGGAAAGCACCTGACCGATCTCGGAGACCTGCGCCTCCTTGCCGAAATTCTTGATCTGCTCTTTGAGGATCGAGGAGATCTCTGCGGCCCGGATTTCCATCTCTTGACCTCTTGTTCCCTGGTTATCGCTGGCTGGGCGGCGTGCCCCGCGATCTGCGGGATGCCGTGCCGGTCGTTTGCATCAGGCCGCCCCGTGGGGGACTGCCGGTTCTCTCAAAGCCGAACGCCGCCGGGTGAGGGCGGCGCGGCGCAAGCTCTTATGTCAGGCGGCACCCTTGAGGCTGACGCGCATGTTGGTCAGCTTGGTGCGCAGCGAGGAGTCGATCATACGGCTGCCGATCTTGACGATCAGACCGCCGAGCAGGCTGGCGTCGACACGGGTGACGAGCTGCACGTCCTTGCCGACCGACGCCGCCAGCGCCTGCTTCAGCTCGGCGATGTTCTCGTCGGTGAGCGCCACCGCGCTGGTCACCTCGGCCGTCACTTCACCGCGGCTCCTGGCGGCGAGCGCACGGAACGCCCTGGCCATGTCGCCGACGGCGGCGAGACGACGATTCGAGGCGATCAGCTTGAGGAAGTTGATCGTCAGCCCGCCGATGCCGGCCTTCGACGCAACCTCGGCGATGGCGCGGGTCTGCTCCTCGACCGAGTAGAGCGGGCTGGCCACCATCCGGCGCAGGTCCCCGCTCTCGTCGAGCAGCGCCTGCAGCTTCACGAGGTCACCCTCGACCGCCGCCAGACTGTTTTGCTCATTCGCCAGATCGAACAGGGCGGAAGCATATCGCCCTGCCACGGAAGCCATCATCGGGTCGTCTGTCGCCACGTCAAACGCTCTCGTGCGTCGCTGGAATACAGCGCGTTTCGGATGCGGGAAGGAGCCCGTGGGCGCCCTCCACTTCGGGGAAGGAAGCAGTGATGCAAAAGAGGCCCCGGGACCTGTCTCGGCCCGCCACCCCTCTTGAAAGCCGCTGGCTCTCTAACATGGGCCGCCGGGCATCTCAACCGGGGCTGGCGAGCGGGATTGCCGCATTCGGCCGCAGCGGCCTCGTCTTTTCGGCGTAAGACCCTCGATGCGGGACGAATGGGTGGCCCTATGGTTGCCGGTCAGCCGCGCAGGTCCGGTCGTCCGCGCGCGCCGACGACCGATGCTGCCGCTCCTCGATTCTCGTTGAAATATCAACAGGGACGGCTGCCGGATTGCTTGGCTTCGCATGCCTCGATTTCGACGTCGCGATAGATGCGCGGCCGCTGCGAGCGCACGAACCGGCCGTCCGGATCGACATAGAAGATGTCGACCGACAGGGCGTCGGCACGGTCGGCGAGCGCGATCGTATGCTCGATCGTGTATGGCCGCTCCACGCATTCGCCCGTCTTGCGGTTCAGCGTGACGGTAACGACCAGTGTCCGTGTCGGCGGCTCGATGTTGTTCGGCGCGCCCTCGCGGACATCGGCAAACGTGGTGCAGCCCTGATCGGCGTAATAGAGGATTTTGACGTTCACCTTCCCTTTGCCGTCGGCCTCGGCCACCGTCGCGGGCGCCTGCGCCATCGCCAGCGTCGCAGGCACTGCGAACACAACGGCGGCACCGAGTAAACGGGCCAAAAGAGTTTCCATGGTCGGCATACTGGTGTCCTCGCCTCGTACTTGCTGAACCGGCGCTTGCCATCGCCTCGCGCGGCTGCCTCTCCTGCGACAATACCGCGCAAGCGGGTGGCGGCAACTTCGCAAAGGTCAAGCGCGGCGCGAGCTTTTCCCGCTCGGGTTGGCGGTCTCGAGACAATGTCGCTCACGACATGGTCAGACCATGCGCCGACAGGACTCGACAAGCGTTCAATCCGCTGCCTCATCGGCCAACCGGGTGACGATGGCGGCGCCGTCATGCAGCGTCTTGTGGACCGGACATTTGCCCGCGATTTCAACGATCTTCTCGCGCACGTCCGGCGCCACGTCGCCAGCGACCGACACAACGCACTCGAATCGGTCGATTTTCCCGCTGCGCCCCTCCGCTGCGTCGCCGCGGTCCTCGCAGTGATCGACCGGCACCTTGCCGTGGCTGACCTCGACCGAGATGCGACCGAGTTCGAGCCCCTTGCGTTGCGCATACATGCGCAGCGTCATCGATTTGCAGGCTGCGAGCGCGATGGCGAGGTAGTCGTAGGGTCCGGGCCCGAGATCGTCGCCGCCGACCGACAACGGTTCGTCCGCAAACAGGCGATGGCGGCCCGCCGTCACCGTATTGGCAAATCGCCCTTGGCCGATCTCGGCGACCGTGACGGACTTGTGCGTCTCGCTGACCTGCGGCGGGTCGGCGGGCAGATAGCGCGAGGCCCACGCGGCAATGACGCGGGCCGCATAGGCGGCGTCGGCCGGATCGGTGAGCAGGTGATCGCCGCCGTCGAGCGAGACGAAGCTTTTCGGGTGCTTCGCGGCGGCATAGATGCGCTTGGCGTTGTCGATGCCGACGATCTCGTCGCGCGGCGCGTGCAGCACGAGCAGCGCTTTCTTCAAATGCGGAAGCCCGGTTGTGATGTCGTGCCTTGCGGCGTCGTCGAGGAACGCGCGGCGGATGCGGAACGTGAAGCCCGAGATGACGACCTCGGCCTCGCCATTGGCACGCACCTCGTCGGGTGATGCGCCGATCAGGCGCACGACCTCGCTGACATCGGCCGGCGTGCCGATGGTGGCGATGGCCTTGGCTTCGGGGATTTCGGACGCCGCCGCCAGCAGCGCCGCACCGCCGAGCGAATGACCGACGAGGATGGTCGGCGCGCGCAGGTTCTGCCGCATGTGCTCGACCACCGCCAGAACCGCCGCGCGATAATCGCTGAAGGTGCTGTCGGCGAAGGCGATGCCGTCCGTCTTGCCGTGTCCGGGCAGATCGAAGCGCAGCACCGAGATGCCCTCGCCCGCGAGTCCTTCGGCGATGCGCCGGGTGATGGCGAGGTCCATCGAGCACGTATAGCCGTGCACCAGCAGCGCGCACGCCTTCGGCGGCCCCGACGGCAGATCGAGCCGCGCCGCGAGGGTGATTTCCGGCCGGCCGGGGAACGGGATGCGGATGGGGGCGGGATTGCGTGGAGCGGCGCTCGTCGGATCAGCAGCGTTCATTCCGAATATGTCTCCGGCTGCAACGATACCTGTTGAGCCTGCCCGACCGGGTCGACGGCGGCAAGCTACCGAGCGACGCACGTTGCGGCAGGTCATGGCGTCGAGGAAATCCGCAGACCACGCTACTGAGAGCGTCATGCAAGCGAGAGAACCCCAGGCGGTCGCCTGTAGTCGTCCTCATCGCAGTGCTCGTCCTGTTCGCCAACGCCTGCAACGTCGTCATGGCCGACACTGGCGATCCCGCCGGCTGGTCCGTCGCCACCGATCCGCGTCAGAGGGCGTTTCTCGTGTGGACACCGGAACCCGGCGGACCGCGCATCCTCATGCTCGGCTGCCTGCGCGATGCCGAGATGTTCACCACCATGTCGGCGGATGTTGGCGAACGCGACGAGTTTCCTCGCGCTACACTGAGGCTTTCAAGCGGTTCACATGAATTCGATGTCAGCGGCAGCGTCACCCACTACCCGCATCTCGGCCGCTCAAGCTTCATAAGCGATCTGGACGCCGACCGCCGTCAGATGCTGGCACTTGGCCGAAAGCTTATGCCGGTGCTCGAAGGCAAGAACGACATCACACTTACTCTGACACCGGGCGCAGCTGGCGCTTCCTCGAAGACGCGGCAGCTACCGTTAGTCGGGCTCGCACCCGCACTGAAGATCTTTGCCAGGGTGTGTTTCAAATAGGAGGGTAGAATGGTCCACACCTGCCACATCGGGGAGTGCAGCGCCTACTGCTCGGAAGAGTTGACCTACGGATGCATCTGCGTTCAGCCGCCGGATGGCGAATGCAGCTGTGATTGCGTGATGAAGTCTGGAGTGCGCGAAAGGGACCTCGCGCTGTCTCTCGAAAGCCGGGTGACGGCTCATCTCGACAAGGTGCCGCGCAAGGTACTTTGGGCTTTCCTGAGCGCCAACGCTCGAATGCCACTGGCGTCACTTCCGAAAGCTTCGGAAGACGATACCGTCGATGCCATCTTCGAGAACGTGCCGTGCACCGAAGCGCTCGCGACCTTGGGCATCCGTATCGGCTGACCTGCACGCGGACGCTCACAAAAACCCATACGGATCGACATCCACGGTCAGGCGCACATCGCCCTTGATGGGCGGCAGGCCGAGCAGCCATTCGCGCAGGTAGGCCTGCATGTCGAGATCGCGCGGCGCTTTGACCAGCAGGCGCCAGCGGTGACGGCCGCGGATGATCGCCAGCGGCGCTTCCGCCGGGCCGAGCACGCTGATCCGCTCGGAGAACGGCGCGAGCTTGGCGATCAGCCGTGCCGCGCGTTCCGCCTCGCCCTTGTCGCGCGCCGAGACGATCAGCGCCGCGAGCCGGCCATAGGGCGGCAGCAGCCCGCGCTGGCGCACCTGGATCTCGCGCTCGATGAAGGCATCGCGGTCGCCGGAGACGATCGCCTGCATCACGGGGTGCGTCGGGTTGTAGGTCTGCACGAGGCCGTGCCCGACCACTTCGGCGCGTCCGGCGCGTCCCGTCACCTGATGCAGTAGCTGGAACGTGCGCTCGCCCGCGCGCGGGTCGGCGCCCTGCGCGAGGCCGAGATCGCCATCGACGATGCCGACCAGCGCGAGGCCGGGGAAATGATGGCCCTTGGCCACGATCTGCGTGCCGATGATGATGTCGGCTTCGCGCGCCTCGATCTTCTTGATGATCTCGCGCATCTCGACGAGGCTCGGGATCAGGTCTGACGACAGCAGCGCCACGCGCGCGTCCGGCCAGCGCTCGGCCACTTCTTCCGCGACGCGTTCGACGCCCGGCCCGCACGCCACCATGCCGCGGTCGGATTCGCACTTCGGGCACTTCTCCGGCACCGGCAGCGAGAAGCCGCAGTGGTGGCAATGCAGGCGGTTGCGGAAGCGATGCTCGACCAGCCACGCGGTGCATTGCGGGCATTCGAGGCGGTGCCCGCACGTGCGGCAGAGCGTCAGCGGGGCGTAACCGCGACGGTTCAGGTAGAGCAGTGATTGCTGGCCCTTTGCGATCGTCTCGGTGACCGCATCGACGAGGCGCGGCGACAGCCAGTGGCCCTTGTCCGGCGGCTCGGCGCGCAAGTCGATCGCCTGCACGTCGGGCAGTTCGGCGCCCGAGAAGCGGCCCGGCAGGATGACGTGGCGATAGCGCGCGGTGCGCGCGTTGACGTGGCTTTCGATCGACGGCGTGGCGGAGGCGAGGATCACCGGGAACCCGCCGAGGTTGCCGCGCACGACGGCCATGTCGCGTGCCTGATAGTGGACGCGATCCTCCTGCTTGAAGCCGGCGTCGTGCTCCTCGTCGACGATGACGAGACCGAGATCGGGATAGGGCAGGAACAGCGCCGAGCGCGCACCGACGACGACACGCGCCTCGCCCTTCGCCACCCATTTCCAGATGCGCCCGCGATCGGCCGGCGACAGTGCCGAATGCCATTCCGCCGGCGGCCCGCCGAAGCGCGCCTGAAAGCGGCCCATGAACTGGCTGGTCAGCGAGATCTCGGGCAGCATGATCAGCGCCTGTTTGCCCTGTGCGAGGGTGCGCGCCACCGCCTCGAAATAGACCTCGGTCTTGCCCGAGCCGGTGACGCCGTCGAGCAGCGACACCGAGAACGCGCGCGCATCGACCGCCGAGCGCAACGTCTCGACTGCGCGCTCCTGGTCCTCGGTGAAGCTGTTGGCCTTGTGCGCGGGGTCGAGCCGCGCGGGCTTCCTCTCCGGCAACGCCACATCGACGAGATTGCCCGACGTCACGAGGCCGTCGACGACGCCGGTGGTGCAGCCGGCGAGTTCCGCCAGCGCCGCCTTGGTGCGGATCATGCCGTCGCAGGCGGCGTCGAGAACGCGCTGGCGCGCTGGCGACATGCGCGGCGGATCGGCAGCCTCCGCCACGTAGCGCACGCCGAAGCGCGGCTTTTCCGGCTCGAACACGGACTGCGCGCTCATCATCATGCGCAGCACCATGCCGAGCGGGGTGAGCGTGTAGCGCGCGATCCACTCGGCGAAGCGCAAGCCGATCTCCGGCAGCGGCGGCACGTCGAGGACGCTGTCGATGGCCTTGAGCTTCTTCAAATTGACCGGCTTCCCGGGATCGTTGCCGAGGCTCTTCGGCCAGACCACGCCGATGCGCATCTGCGTGCCGAACGGCACCAGCACGAAGCTGCCGGGCGCGGGCGGCAGAGCATCACCCACGTCGTCGGAAAGCCCCCTCACAGCGTCGGACGGCCCCGCGTCCTTCTCTCCTTGGGGAGACGGTGCCCGGGCGGGCGAGGGGGCCTTGGTCAACACCGCTACGTCAGCAAGCAGGTCGGCCTGAGCCTCGCCGCCCCAATCCAGCGCACCGGCGGGCGGCAGGTAGTCGTAGGTCTGATCGAGCGCCACCGGCAGCAGCACCGGGACCAGCACGGGGCGCGGCGGCGACCGCTCTGTCGCCCCCGTTCCGTTATCCAACTGGTCCAGAAGACTATCCAAGGGCCCCGCCGCCGGATTAGAAGCTTGGTTTCCGAATCGAACAATTAGCCTAGGCGCCCGCATGGGGCGAGCCGAGGGCGAAGGAGCTGCCGCCGATGAAGTTCTTTGTCGATACCGCCGATGTGGCCGAAATCCGCGAACTCGCGGCGACCGGGCTGCTCGACGGCGTCACCACCAACCCGTCGCTGGTCGCCAAGACCGGGCGCGACTTCAAGGAAACCATCGCCGAGATCTGCGCCGTGGTGCCCGGCCCCGTGTCCGCCGAAGTCACCGCGCTCGACGCCGAGGGTATGATCCGCGAAGGCCGCATCCTGGCAAAGATCGCCAAAAACGTGACCGTGAAGGTGCCGCTGACCATGGACGGCCTCAAGGCCTGCCGCACGCTGACGGGGGAGGGCACGCTCGTCAACGTCACGCTGTGCTTCTCGGCAACGCAGGCGTTGATGGCGGCGAAGGCGGGCGCCACGTTCGTTTCGCCGTTCATCGGCCGCCTCGACGACATCGGCCTCGATGGCATGCAACTCATCCGCGAGATTCGCCAGATCTACGACAATTATCCGGCGCTCTCGACGGAAATCCTCGCGGCTTCGATCCGCTCGATCAATCACGTGCGTGACGCCGCCATCATCGGCGCCGACGTGGCGACCATCCCGCCGGGCGTGTTGAAGCAGCTCATCAAGCACCCGCTGACCGACAAGGGCATCGAGATGTTCATGTCCGACTGGGCCAAGACCAAGCAGTCGATCGGCTAAGCTGTGTCGACCTGACGTCACCTCGGATAGTCCGGTGTCATCCCGGTGCTTGTCACCTTTCGCAGCGCGCTGGGTTGGCGGGCGGCCGCGCGCAAACAAGAAGAGCCGCCCGAGCGAGGCGGCTCTTTCCGTTTCAGGGAAAACTTGCAGGGGTTCCCGGGGTAATTTCAGCTCTTGGACCTGGCGGCGGCGCGCTCGGCGAGCGCGTCCTTGCAGGCGGAGGTGATCTCGCTCTGGTGTTGCTCGAGGCAGGCGCGCTTCAGGCCCTTGCCCTTTTCGGTGTCGGCGCAGAACTTAGTCACGTCGGCGCTGCAGGCGATACGGAACTTCTCGCGCATCGCCTTGCGGGCGGCATCGTCCGGCGTCACCGCGGGCGCTGCTTCGGTCGTCGCCGCAGGAGCCGGGGCCGCGGTGCCAGCCGACTGCGCGGCGGCGATCGCCGGAATGGCTCCCAGTGCAATGGCGAGAATGAAAATCCGCATCTGTCGTGCCCCTCTGGCCGGTGAATCACTGTCTTGAGGCCCAACATGACCGCGCCGGGCTGAACGCCTTCTGACCCCGCCGCTCATCTCCCGTTCATGTTCGCGCCACGCTCCCGTCACGAGCCCGCAAGCAAAAGGCCCCCGCATCGCTGCAGGGGCCTCGCAAATCCTCTGATGCGTTCAGTGTCCTTCGACGTCGTTGGCCGAGTCCGCGTTGAGCATGCCGTAGTTCTGCGCGCCGATCTTGTTCAACAGCTCGAGCTGGGTTTCGAGGAAATCGATGTGCCCTTCCTCGTCCTCCAGGAGATCGGCGAACAGCTCCATCGACACGTAATCTTCCTTGTCGCGGCAGAGCGCGCGGCCCTTCATGTAATGCTCCTTGGCGATGTACTCGCCCTTGAGATCACACTCGAGCACTTCCTTGATGTTCTGGCCGATCATCAGCGGCGCGACGTGCTGCAGGTTCGGGTGCCCCTCGAGAAAGATGATGCGCGCGATGATCTTGTCGGCGTGCTGCATTTCCTCGATCGACTCGGCGCGCTCCTTCTTGGCGAGCTTGGTGTAGCCCCAGTCT